>QKCF01000473.1 GCA_003246935.1 Sunxiuqinia sp.
CATGGGTTTTGTGAGCCTGGATGTTCAGTATGTTGACGGGACCAAAATCGAAGCGGCTTCGAACCGCTACAGCTTTGTTTGGCGCGGATCGGTTGAGAAAAACAAAGCCAGGCTGGAGGTGAAAATCGATAGTGTTCTGAAAACAATTGAGTCGGTTATGACGGATGAACAGTGTCAGGTTGACCAAGACAAGTTCCCAGAGACAATTGATTCTAAATTACTTGAAGAGAAAATACGCTTGTTGAATGTCAACCGTACAAAGCTGAATAAGAAGCAGCAAAAGCAGGTGAAAAACCTCGAGCAGGATGCTTTGCCGCGACTGAAGAAATATGAACAACAGCTGGATGTGCTGGGGGATCGTAACAGCTTTTCAAAAACCGATACTGATGCCACCTTCATGCGCATGAAAGAAGACCATATGAAAAACGGTTAGCTTAAACCGGCCTACAACGCTCAAATCAGTACCGAAAACCAGTTTATTACAAACTACTCCCTTCACCGTCGCGCGGGCGACACAGCTACGTTGATTCCTCATTTGGAACAATTCCAATCACTCTATGGGAAACAATCTTCTACTGTGGTTGCCGACTCAGGATACGGCAGCGAGCAAAACTACCAACATCTGGAAGACGGGCAAATCGAAGCTTTCGTAAAATACAACTACTTCCATGCCGAACAAAAGCGCAATTACAAAAACAACCCGTTTCTGCCAGTCAACTTATTCAACAACAGCGAAAAAGACTTCTACATTTGCCCAATGGGCCAGCGTTTAAATCTGGTTGGACAAGGAAGACGGAAAAGCGAATTGGGGTTTGACTATCAAGTAAGTATCTACAAGGCACAGAATTGCAACGGATGTCCGTTGCGCGGGAAATGCTACAAAAGCAAAGGGAACCGGACCATTGAAGTGAATCACAACTTGACCCGGTTACGCCAATTGGCACGCAAAATGCTAACCAGCGATGTTGGACTTTATCACAGAAGCATGCGCCCCATCGAACCGGAAGCCGTATTCGGGCAAATGAAATCAAACAACCGATTTAATCGTTTCTCACTCAGAGGACTACCAAAAGTGGAAATTGAAATGGGATTAATGGCCATCGGGCACAATTTACGTAAGTTAGTAGCCCGAATCTGCCTTTCAAACGGCACAAAATACCGTTTTTACCTATTCCTTATTGAATTAGAGATCATAATTGAAGTGCTAGGGGAACTACTTTCTTCAACAAAACACACAATCCGAAAATTTACCAATTGCCGCATAGAAAAAGAGACCGTCCTTTTTGGACAGCCTCTTTTTGTTTGTACCGCAAAAGAAAAAGGTGAAGTTTATTCAACCTCACCTTTTCACTATTTTAAACTATTATTTGCTTATTGAAGCGGGAAAATGTTGTTTTCGCGGCAGTACTCGATAATTTTCTCCGGATTTTTTCCATTGTTTGAGGCTGATAGTTCCAGTGATGGATTTTCAGGAGCATCAAACTGGATGTCGATTCCCGGAACGTATTTCAAGTTTTCCTGATTATAGAACTCCGCTTTGTTGTTTTTACAGAATTCCAGATCAGCGTTCATATAGAACAGGTGGAAGCGATCTTCACCGATAATTTTTGCAACCTGCTTGCGGATTTCTTTGTCCGGTGAAATGAATGAACAGATGGTGATAATACCTTGATCATTCAGCAGACGGCAAACCTCAGCAACGCGTCGCAGATGCTCTGCGCGGTCGGTTGGTGAGTAATCCAGCTCTTTCGATAAACCGGAACGAACTGAGCTTCCATCTAAAAGAACGACGGTTGCACCCATTTCGAAAAGTTGTTTCTCAAGGCTGAATGCCATTTCGTTTTTACCCGAGCCATGCAACCCTGTTATCCAAAGAGTAGCACCTTTTTGATTGTAACGCTTTTCGTATTGGTCAGTTTGGATCAAGCCTTTACCTTCACGGATCTGTTGTCGTTCATCTTCTGTAATACGTGAAGGTAAGTTATCTGAGCTTAGCTTGTCGATAATCATACCAACGGCGACGGTGTTGTTGGTCATCGGGTCGATCAACACAAACGAACCGGTACTTTTGTTCTTTTTGTACGGATCGAAGAACAAAGGTTTGTTCGTTGTAAACACCACACGGCCAATCTCGTTCAGACTGAAGAAATCGATGTTTGATTTCTCCATCGTGTTTACATCAACTTTGTATTGAATTTTGTCAACGCGAACTTTGGTGTTATTGTTGGCATGTTTAATGAAGAAATGCGTGGTTGGATCCATTGCTTTTTCGTCCATCCAAACCAGGTTTGCTTCAAAGTGACGCTCCATACGAGGAAGGTTGTCCGGATAAACCAACATATCACCGCGTGAGATATCAATCTCGTCTTCCAACGTTACAGTTACCGATTGTGGCGGGAAGGCCTCGTCCAAATCACCATCGTAAGTAACAATGTTTTTAATTTTTGAAGTCTTCTTCGAAGGAAGCACCATCACTGTTTCGCCTTTGCGGACAATACCGGAAGCAACACGCGCTGAGAAACCGCGGAAGTTATTGTCGGGTTTCAAAACATATTGCACAGGGAAACGCATGTCTTCGAAATTGCGGTCGGAACTAATGTGTACATTTTCGAGGAAGTCGAGCATACATTTGCCTTGATACCATGGCATTTTATCCGACTTCTCAACGACGTTGTCGCCTTTTAAGGCTGAAAGCGGGATGAACGTTACATCCGGAATATCCAGTTGGGCAACAAAGTTTTTATAGTCTTCGCAAATTTGGTCAAATACTTTTTGATCAAATTTCACCAGGTCCATCTTATTAACAGCCAACACCACGTGTTTAATTCCCAATAGCGATACAAGGAACGTGTGACGACGAGTTTGGGTAATTACCCCTTTGGTTGCATCAATCAGGATGATGGCCAGGTTTGCTGTAGATGCACCGGTTACCATGTTACGGGTGTATTGCTCGTGTCCAGGGGTATCGGCGATGATGAATTTCCGTTTGTTTGTTGAAAAGTAACGGTAAGCGACGTCGATCGTAATACCTTGTTCGCGCTCTGCTTTTAATCCATCGAGCAATAAGGCATAGTCGATATCTTCGCCGGCATGGCCAATACGCTTACTGTCGCGTTCCAATGCGGCCAGCTGATCTTCGTAAATCATCTTACTGTCGAACATCAAACGGCCGATTAAGGTTGATTTTCCATCATCTACTGAACCGGCAGTTAAT
>QKCF01000064.1 GCA_003246935.1 Sunxiuqinia sp.
AACCTGTCTGCTTTGTGGATTCTGGTTGCCAATGCCTGGATGCAGATGCCGGTAGGTATGCATTTCAACCCTGAAACTGCCCGTAACGAAATGGCTAGTTTCTGGGATGTTTTGTTTTCGCCGATGGCCGTCGATAAGTTCCTGCACACAACATCTTCCGGTTTTGTGTTGGCAGCCATCTTTGTAATAGGTATTTCAGCCTGGTTTATTCTGAAGAAGCGCGAAATCGTTTTTGCACGCAAGAGTATTCTGGTCGCTGCCGTTTTCGGGTTCCTGTCTTCAATTTATGTGATTTTCACCGGTGACAGCTCAGCGCGTTCGATCGCTCAGAACCAACCGATGAAATTCGCAGCTTTTGAAGGCTTATACAACGGTAGCGAAGGTGCCGGTTTGATCGCCATGGGGATCATGTCATCAACAGATACTGATGAACGGAATGAAAACCTGATGGACTTCAATGTGAAGCTCGAGATTCCGAACATTCTGTCGTACATGGCTTATATGGATTGGAATGCTTTCGTGCCGGGGATCAACGACCTGATTGAAGGTAATGAAAAGTACAGCATTATGTCGGCTCACGAAAAGATTGAGCGTGGTAAAGCTGCTATTCTGAAACTGAAAGAATATAAAGATGCCAAGAAGGCCGGTAACGCCGAGTTGGCCGAAAGCATCAAAGCTGAGTTTCAAACCAAAGAGTTTCAGGAGAACTACTTTAAATATTTCGGATATGGGTATATCAGCGATCCAAATATCCTGATTCCGAGTGTGCCGCTATCGTTCTACAGTTTCCACATCATGGTATTTTTGGGCATGTATTTTATCCTGTTCTTCTTCCTGTCATTCTTATTTACCATTAAAGGAAAGCTGGAAAAGCATCGCAAGTTCCTGCGTTTGGCTATCTGGACGATTCCGTTGGCTTACATCGCATCACAGTGCGGATGGATTGTTGCCGAAGTTGGTCGTCAGCCTTGGGTTATTCAGGATTTGATGCCGACTGTTGCTGCAGTAACGAAGATTAGCACCAGCGCCGTGCAGGTAACATTCTTCCTGTTTGCAGCTATTTTCACCCTGTTGTTGATTGCTGAACTGAAGATCATGATGCGTCAAATTAAAATCGGACCAAAAATTAAAGAAGAAGGAGGGCATAACTAATGTTTGAAAGTTTATCACATCTTGCGTTACAGCAATACTGGTGGGTGATTGTTTCCCTGCTGGGTGCTTTGTTTGTCTTCCTGACTTTCGTTCAAGGCGGGCAAACATTAATTTATACAGTTGGTAAAAATGAAACCGAACGTTCGCTGTTGGTGAACACGCTGGGCCGTAAATGGGAGTTTACCTTTACCACGCTGGTTACTTTTGGTGGGGCTTTCTTTGCCTCGTTTCCTTTGTTTTATGCCACATCGTTCGGTGGTGCTTACTGGGTTTGGATGGCTATCCTGATCTTCTTCGTTATTCAGGCGGTATCGTACGAATACCGGAAAAAGCCGGCCAACTTCTTGGGAGCTAAGACCTACGAGATCTTCCTGATTTTGAATGGTGCCTTCGGAACTATTTTGGTTGGAACAGCTGTTGGTACTTTCTTCAACGGTGCAATGTTCAGCCTGAATGAAATGAATAACGTGACCTGGGAAACGCCTTTCCGCGGTTTGGAAGCAGTGCTTACTTTCCACAATGTGGCTTTAGGCTTGGCTGTGTTCTTCCTGTCGCGTGTGTTGGGCGCTCTGTATTTCATCAACTCGGTTGAGGATTCCTTGGTTTACGAACGCAGCAAAAAGCAAGTGCTTGTTAATGCTATTCCGTTCCTGGTGTTCTTCCTATACTTCCTGATTGCCTTGTTGCTGAAAAAAGGTTTTGCTGTTGATCCTGCAACCGGAACTGTGAGCATGGAAAGTTTCAAGTACCTGCACAACCTCCTGGCCATGCCAGTGGTAACCATCATTCTGTTGGTTGGTGTGGTTGGCGTACTTTGGGGCATCTTTACAACCTTGTTCCGGGGAGCTCAAAGTGGTATCTGGTGCGCTGGTGGCGGTACGGTGCTGGTGGTTTGGATGTTGTTGCTGGTAGCAGGTTTCAACAATACAGCCTTCTATCCGTCAATCGCTGACCTGCAGTCGTCACTGACGATCCAAAACGCATCATCAAGTCATTTTACACTGACAGCCATGAGTTATGTGTCGTTGTTTGTACCCTTTGTGCTGGCCTACATTGTGTGGTTCTGGCGTGCTATGAACAACAAGAAAATTGATGCCGAAGAGATTGCTGAAGATTCACATTCATACTAAAAACAGAAAACTATGTATTTGAAATCAATCATTTTATTAATAACCTGGCCGGTACTGATTGCCATTTCGCTTTACCTGGTGCAGTATGCGGTGAAAAAGTACAACGATAGGTTGGAACACGTAAAAAAGAAATACGAAGAATAAACGATAACAAAAAAGAGGCTATCCCGCATGTGGATGGCCTCTTTGCTTTTCGGGCTACTTCCCAAACAGGTAGGTGAGTGAGATGCCCAATACCTTATGCTTGATCTCGAGATCATTGGAGTGGGTGATGTTCGACAAACCGAAGGTATAAGTGCCGGTTAGCTGAAAAGCACCAAACTCCAGGCCGGTTCCGATATTCCAGCCAAAGGCTGCTTTGTCGTAATCCTCGTCGCCCGATCCAAACTCCAGATCTCCTTCATCGGACTCGCTGTAGCCCCCATAGGAGTACGTGTACTTGTATTTGCCGTTCAGAGCCCAGCTTATGGTAGGGCCAGTGATGAGTAATAATTTCGGCCCGTTTAAGTCAGCTTTAAAAAGCAAGTTCAGTGGAAGATCAAGGTAATTGAAGTGATCATACCCGCTAACATGCTCTCCTTCCATATCCATCGACATGTCGTATCCCTTTTGCGAAAAAAGCAAAGCTGGTTGGAAGTAAAGAAAATCCCAAACCGGTAGTTCGCAGACAAGTCCAAAGTGAACCCCCGTGCGCGCATCGGGCGAAATGCCCAGGCTCATCATATCTATATTGGCATTGGCGATGTTTAAACCAGCTCTGAATCCCCAGTTTTGGCCACTCGTTGTTAAGCATAGCAAAGCGACCACAACAGTAAACGCTAATCTTTTCATAGTTCCCGGAAAATAGGTTTTGCTTACTCTTACGATTTTCTGCCTACTCGCCTTGGATGATCAGGGTGAATCGGTTCAAGGTGGGTGGCCGGCCCCGCCTGGCCCGACAAGATCGTTGGTTAATTTTTGGTTCCGAAACTTAGTCTTCGGTTCTTCCATTTACGATGAAAGGGCGATCGTGGTTTAGAGAGAAGATTTGTAAATAGCGAATAACAAAAAACGGCTCCCAATGGGAGCCGTCCGATATTTTGAATTTGTTGTGAATGTCTTTTTTGATGCTTATGCCACGACTTTTTGAATCAGCGAAATGGCGATATAGCTGATGATGATTAGTGGTAAGCCATATACGTTGAGG
>QKCF01000276.1 GCA_003246935.1 Sunxiuqinia sp.
TTGCCGTACATCCAGGTCAGCTTCAATGGCGATTTTTTACGGTTCGGGATGATAAATGGTCGAACATTATTCAACTCCGAATCTTTGGTCAAGGTATCCGTTTCGCTTACCTGCCCCTGATCATCTATTGTATATTTAATCAATTCGTATACTTTGCCATATTTCTCCTCAACCGGTACCGAACAATAAACTTCATTCGGCTGTTGATCATCAATAGCCATACCGCCACTGTAACATTTCTCAATATCGGGTGATTGATGGAAATGTCCTCCCGCATTCGTCAGGAAAGTCTTTTGCCATTCAGAACCCGTCCAACGGGCATAGTAGTAATCGTGTGAACTTTTATCCTCATTAATCCGCACCATTGCAATTACTGGGTTCTGATTTTCATCAATTACTGTTTGCACTGTTTGCCACAGCCAGTCTCTTAGTTCTGTATCGTCGACAACTGCATTCGGGTATTCCTTTTTATATTCCTGAGTAGCGGCTACGTGGTGAAGCTCTTCGCCAACCTTGGAAATCACCTTCCCAGTTACATCTTTCAACTCCATCGTATTAATATCAATGTAATTGAAGTATAAGTAGTTTGGCATCGTAGGATCCGGGTGCCCGGTTGTGTATGCCATATAGATTTTGTCCTTGCCATTGCTGGCATATTTCGCGTAAGGCCTTGAGGCGGTTGACTGAACAATTTGTTCGGGGCCCCAAACCAGATCTACGTTTCCATCTTCGTCGGGCAAAGTCAGTTTAGCAATGGTCGGATGCCAACTGCACAAGTAAAAATGCCCGGGATCATCCGATAAAATAAAAGGTGATGGATAGGTTGTGTTTCTTTGGGTCGGGATTTTAAACTCAGGGCCTAAATCCGTAATGTCACCGGCCTTTTTCGACACCCTGTAATAAAAACAAGGTTCGTCGGTATGGCGTGAATAGAAAATCACTACCCGCTGATCAGGCAACACAAGGAAAGTCGGATTATCGTGGTCGTCGGGTTGGAACCATGAACGAACCAGTACTTCCTGTGTTTCTCCGGTTTTAAAGTCGTGCTGACTGGCTTTGATGTTTCCGTGAATATCAATATAGCCAATATATGTCTTGTTGATCGAGCCGGATTCGTTCTCGTAATGGAGTGCACGAGGATCAGCAAACCAGCACCAGGCACCGTCCTTTGCCAATTCAAAGCGTTCCTTTGTTTGATTTTCTTTTGTTCCCGAACATCCGGCAAGGCACCAAACTCCGAGCATTAAGCTTAAGATCTTCTTATTCATTTTCATGACTAATAATTGCAAAATTAAAAAGGTCCAACATGATCTGTCAGTGCTTTTGAAACATCCAGTTTTTGAATTGAATTACAGTTTTCAGCAGGATGGCGATTTGCAAAGAAATTGACGCGAATTTCAGAAAATGTTTTCTCGCAGGGGAAACCAGATAATTTCATTAAGTTTTTCAATTTTGAGTAGCAAAGGCCCAGTTTCACCATGCTAATTTGAATGATTCTTGGCCTTGTAGCAATTGGTCCGTTATTATTCAAATGACGCAAGAAAAACTTTTTTCCCCTAATCGAAAACCCGACTTTCAATAAATCAGACCATTCCTGTAAAAAAGAAATGGGAGAATGGCCATATGGTCTTCCCCCATTCTAATTTATGTCTGTTAAAAAAATGAACTACAATTCCAGATATTTCTAAAATATATTTCTAGAAAATATGTCATTACTCTGTATCATCTTTCGTTAGGACTCCGGCGAACTGATATTCTTTATCCCCGGCCATGTAATTGTACCAGAAGTCAATAGTCCCCGTTTCAGGATCATAAGTTCCGCCTGCATCATTGATCTCCATGTTTGCCCAAGATGCAACAGAGATTGAGTTATCAGCTGCAACGCTAAGAGTAACACCATAGTCTTCCAAATTTGCCTTAAACTCGTTTGTTGCCAAATGATAGAAGCGGACGGTATTTTCATTGATTGCTGTCAGATTTCTTGACGCAGAAATTGACACAGAATCTCCGGCTGAAGCACCATCTGCCCATGGATAATAATAACCTGACATTTGGTAAGATCCTGAAAATTCATTGATAAACTTAAAACTCAAAATAAGCACCGAGTCCGCTTTCCGAATATTAATGTAATCAGGATCTGATACGGCGTCAATCTGGAGCGTTATTGCATACAGTGAATCGGCATTCAAACCATTCGTGTTAATTTTCACTGGAACCACACCGTAAACCTCTCCCGATTTAATCGTAACGTCGTAATCAGGAATGCTGTAGAACGCTGCGTCGAGTAGCTGATACTTTACGTCATCATCCTCCAGATATTTGAAATTATAGTCATCAATTGCAGCGCTACCAGCTTCTTTAAGAAGAACAGTAATATCGCGATCAATATTCTGGCTTCCCCCGGTACTTATTGAAACTGAAGTTTCCTGTTCCTCAGAGCTATAAGGCACCTCAACAGTCCTCAACCCGAGATCACTCGTTTGGTCCGATCCAACAATATATACTTGTTTAAAATATTGCTCTCCATCTAAGGGACTTTTCTCCTTACAACCAACGAAGAATCCTGAAGAAATCGTAAACAGGATTATTAATAGCTTTATATTTTTCATATCTATAATATTTAAGTTGAAATGAATAGTTACCATCCCGGATTTTGTACCAGTTTGGAATTCTTATCCAAAGTGCCTTGAGGAATTGGCCAGAAATACATTTTAAATGCCCATTCTCGTTGAGTTAAAGGAATATTCAATGTAGTTCGGGTATAATATTGCTGTCTGTTTGTACTTAACGTGTGCACGTTCATTCCAACAATCGGAGTGTTATAAGCTTCAGGAGCATCTTTCCAACGGCGAAGATCATGGTAACGACGTCCTTCACAGGCAAATTCCACCTCACGCTCGCGTTTTATAGCATCGCGAATAGACTCTTTACTTGACAATTCTTCTGCAGAAAGGCCAGGTAAACCAGCCCTGAATCTTATTTGATTAAAATAAAATTGAATTTCATCCAAGTCACGTGTCACGGTAATTCCCTCAACATCATCAGTATATGTTCCATCCAATTCGTTTAACGCTTCTACATAGTTCAGCAAAATCTCAGCATATCGGAAAATCGGAAATACTTTTGATTTTTGAGTCCCGTAGAGGTTGTCCGTCGGGTGATTATACTTGATGCAAGTATATCCGGTATGGTTATAGTCATCCGGGAAATCAATAGTCGGTGCCGCTGAACCATCAGAATAATAAGTGACTTCGATGTTTTTAACGGCCAATGATCCACTATAATCTGTTCCTGGCCAAAACGAGTGGCAAAAACCAATTGTCGCATAAAAACGCGGCTCTCTGTTTTCGTACATCTTCGCTGTGTTGGCAGTGTAAACAGTGTATCCCCCCATACTCTTAGAGGATGAAGTTGGTTTATAAACGTCATCAAGTCCTGGATAAGGATATTCTGCACTGGAATTATTGATATCTCGACCATCCTTCATTTTAAATGCATCAACTAATGTTTGGGTAATATTCAAACCATTTCCTCCACCTAATTGAGCAGGTGCTGAAAGCCACAAAGGGGAATCGCCACCTGTTGGGCTTGTTTTGGTTCCCCATATCAATTCAGGATTACTTGTTGGCAGAACTTCACCAATTAAAGGAAATTTAAACGATCTGTAGGGATCAACATTACCCGCACCGTAAGGAAAGTCATCAGTTGGCACATTTTCAGCCAACGGTTCTGTTGAAGATTCCTTTGGATAAATATACAAACTATAAATTCCGGTATTAATTACGCGTTTTGCAGCCACTGCCGCCTTTCCCCATTTGCTGTTGTCTTCAGTTTGAGAAATAAAAGGAGTACCGTCAGAACCTACCCAGTCAGAATAAGCTGTGTTACCATTAAAAAGAGGACTAGCTGCAACCAGTGTTACACGAGACATTACGGCAAGCGCAGCGCCCGAAGTAGGACGGTAAATATCTGAAGCTGATTCCTGAGTTCTTGGCAAAAGCGAATAAGCTTTTTCCATATTCTCAATAATGTATTCTACACATTCGTCATAACTGTTACGCTCCATCGATAAGCTCTCTCCATCCGAATTCAAATCAAGTAAATCATCCGGAGGAATAACTACCGGCCCGTATTGTTGCAACAACAGGTAAAGAAAGTATCCTTTGAAAAAGTACATCTCTCCGGTGTACTGTCTTTTTGTGCTCGTACTAACGTCAGGGGTAACGTCCATGTTAGCCAATACCGTATTCGCCTTCCGAATACCCTTGTACCAAGTTCCGTAATTATTATAATAGGAGTTGGCATTTTGCGGCGTAATTTCATTTAGTAAAAGCTTAACTGCCGCGTGGCGACTGTCGTTCCATGATGGAAAATTTTCATCGGATGCTCCCTGAAAAGGAGACCAAGAGCTGGTATAAAGTCTATCTTCATTTGGCAAATAGCTTGCAATACCATTGATGTACGCTTGTAGGTTATCAGCATTGACAAAAACGCTGTCAAAAACGCTAACATCGTAAATATATTGGTCAACGTCCAGGTAATTACTGCATGAATTTAAGCTTAGCAATCCATAACATCCGATGGCAATTGACAAAATTCTGTTTATTATTTTTGATTTCATTTTCATACAATTAAATGTGTTTTAGAATGCTATGTCAACTTGAACAGTATAAGTGCGTTGAAGCGGGTATACAGCTCCGTTATTAGAAGCTTGTTCCGGGTCCCAAAGTTTGACATTGTCCCAGACGGCAATATTATCAGCAGTCAGACTAAATGTAGCAGACGAAATTCCTTTGGTCTTTAGCCATTGGCCATCCAAACGGTAAGCGACCTGAGCATTCTTAAAACGCAAGAATGATGCATCGGCTAGCCAAAACGTTGACGCCCGGTTGTTGTTCGCATTATTTCCATAAGTTAACCGAGGGAAACGGGCATTCGGATTTTCAGTAGCTGTTGTCCCTGAATATGAAGCAGGAATCCAGCGATTTGAAGGGTCATTGACGATCGTTAAAATATTACCAGCTTCCTCTCCCGCAAATGGATAATAACCTGTACCGCCTAAGAAATAGCTCACCTTTTCCTGTCCTGTAAAGAATGCACTAAAAGTCCATTTCTTCCAACTCAATTCTGTTGCAAGACCGTAAACAACCTGAGGAACAGCCGAATAATCCAATGGAACTATGTCTTCTGTATCAACAATACCATCGCCGTTCACATCCTTGTATTTAATATCACCTGGCAAATAATTCGACATGAACGTTTGCTTTGGACTATTCTGAATGTCTGCTTCATCCTTAAACAATCCTAATGCGACCAAGCCGCGTTGAACTCCGTAAGGAACACCGGTATAGGACTGATAAGGATAATTTATACCTGTCTGTTCCCAATGGGTAACCTCGTTACGTGCAACAGTAAAGTTACCACGCACTGTCAGATGTAAATCGCGTCCCAGTTTTTCATTAAACGAAAGATTACCATCAACCCCCCAGCTTTTCATCGCTCCAGCATTAGTCCATGGGCTTTGAGCAGCACCGGCTTCTTCCGGTAAAGTTGTTCTTTGCTGATAGATGTCTTCTGCTTTTGACAAATACCAATCCACCACTAAGTCAAATTTTTCTTTGAAGAATTTTGTATCAATACCTAAATCATATTTGGTAGTCGTTTCCCACTTCAAGTTAGCAACCCCAACTTTACTTTCTGTCAACGTTGATCCCCAATCATTGCTGCCATAATTCATTAACGAAAGATAAGGGAAACGCTCACTAAGTTTTCCGTTACCAACTTTACCCCAGGAAGCCCTGATTTTGAAAAAATTTACAAACGGCATGTTGGCTTTGGTCCACTCATAATTTGTAGGAACCCACCCTAGTGAAAATGATGGGAACAAACCATATTGTTCGCCGGGCTTAAAGTTCTCAGAACCAGAAAGCCCTGCATTTGCCTCCACCAAATAAGTATCACGATAAGAATAAGTAGCCCTTGTTGAAAGTGCCTGATAGCGAACAGGAATCACATCGTCATAGGCATTTCCATCAGAAGTACGGTCGTCCTGACGATAAACATGTACTAAACCGGTAACTCTATGATCATTAAAAGAGCGGTTATAGTTTAACTGGCCTTCAAAATATATTTGTCTGTTAATTAATGCAGACTGACTGTATGTTGCATCAACTTTTGATACTGTTCTCGTTGTTATCAACGAACCGTCATTTGCACGGCCCTTCGCATAGTATAAATCAGGTATTTTATAGCGACGGGTATAATGACTTCCATAATAGTTATATGAAAATAAGGCACTACCACTCAAACCTTGGGTGACGAAATCAAGCTTTTGATCCAACTTCATCTTCAGGTTTACAGTATTTTGACTGTTTCTGCTAAAACCGGTATAATTCAACAAGACATAGGGTGTAATCTGGTTTCCATTTGATCCATATGCTGCCAACTGGCCGTTTGAATATTTCACAGGGACTGTCACAGGTGTCAGGTTTGCCTGTGCGTTCCAAAGTGCACTATTAACATCCGAAAAACCTGGTGAATTTTGCAAGCTGATAACATCTGTAATATTCAACGATAAAATGGTCGTTTTGGTCAGGTCAACATCAATGTTAGCGCGGAAATTATATTTCTTATAGTTGACATTTACGTCATATTTATTTGCAGATTCATCCTGTTTAAAAATCCCTTCTTTATCCTGATAACCGACACTCATGTAATATCTAGCAGCTAAACCACCACCCGAAATATTCAGGTTATACTGACTGTAAAATGAATGATCTTTCAACAATACATCCCGCCAGTTTACATTCGGATACAAATCCGGATCCAAGCCTGTTTTGAAAAGTTCAATTTCTACATCGCTGAACCTTGGTTCCAAACCACGCACAACTCGTGCCTCATTCGCAAGCTCCGCATAAGCACCCGCTCCAAGGTATTCCGGCATTCTGGCCGATTGGGTCAGAGTATGATTCGCTTTAAAATTAATTTTCAGCTGCCCTGCTTTACCTTTTTTGGTTGTTACTATTACAACACCATTCGCACCACGAACCCCGTAAACCGCAGTTGCCGATGCATCTTTCAAAATTGAAAAAGACTCAATATCAACAGGATCAATATCATCCAATCTTCCTTCCACACCGTCAACAAGAACCAGAGCTCCGGTATTAGCACCGAAAGTACTAATACCCCGAATCCAGAATTCAGAGTAGTCATTTCCTGGTTCACCACTGCGTGTGACACCAATAATACCGGGAACACGCCCTTGCATCATATTACTTACTGAGGTTGCAGGAACCTGAAGGTCTTCTGCTGCAATTGTAGTAATTGCTCCCGTAGTTGATACTTTTCGCTGTGTCCCGTGAGCAACAACAACGACCTGATCCAATTCATCAACCTTCGGCGACAAACCGATTTTAAGCTTTTCTTTCGAATCAGTCACTGTTAATTTATAGTTCTCAAACCCAATGGCAGAGAATGTAACAACTGAGTTTTTGGGGATATTCTTCAAGCGAAATCGTCCGTCGATATCAGTCACGACCCCAAGTGAGGTCCCTTTCACATAAATATTCACCCCAATCAATTCTTCACCTTTGTCATCCATCACAATACCGGCGATGGTAAATGTATTTGGAGTTTCTTGTGCAAAAGTTGTGTGATAGCAACAAAAAATTGTCCCTATTATTATTAATAAGCTGAAATAGTATTTCATTCTTTCTATTTTTATTGAGTTAGTTTGGATTTATTGAATTGCCAGTTCTCGTATTGTTGATCCCCAACTTTCACCAATAAAAAAGTTGTCTTCCTCATCCGCGGCGATACAGTACGGATAGGAAAAAGTTGCTTCCATTGGATCTCCGTCGTCTCCTGCAAATTTGCCAACAACGCCCGCAATTGTAGAAACTAGGTCGGATTTGTGATCCAATTTTCTGATCGTAGGGCCGCTTGAATCACACCAGTACATATTGCCTTTGCTATCGAAAGTGAGGCCGCAAGGGTTTACAACAGCACAAGATAAACGAGGTCCGTCGGCTGCAACTTGCCCGTTGAAACCAATGTAAGGTTCAACAGTCTGTGCGTCTTTGCTAATTTTGTAAATTCCATCACGACTTTGGGATGAAAGGAAGAAACAGTCATCGAAAGGACTATAAGCAATGTACTGATAGTCGTTGGGTTCAACAGGCCCAACTTCGGTGCCCAAAATTTCAACGTTTGAGGGATGTGCAATCTCTAACCGACCAAAAGTGCCGCTTCTGTCCCTAAAATAGAGCCATTCTTCGGTATCATCCAAGGCACATGAAAAAATTGTTCCTGTTACACCTTCTATTCCCGAAACGATGGTTTGTGGTTGCCACAATACGTCATAATCATATAATACGACCTTATGTGCACCTCCATCTATGGCAATATTGTAAACTTTTTTTCGGTCTTTACTGATTGCCGGCTGGCCAGCACGGTATCCTGTTTGGATTGTTGTAATGCTATTGTCGGCGAGGGCTATAAAGCGAACGTTACCGCTCCATGTTTCAAAAGTCAGCAAATCGCCGCCATAAACCGGAGCCATTCCAAATGTACGTTGTACCCTTCCTTCTGATAGCGTACCATCGTCACTCCCCGCATTGCCTGACACGCCCACGATAGTAGACACTTTCTGAGACACATTATACCTAAAAGTGGCGTCAAATGACAAGGTATCTCCGTGAGAAACAACCCAAACAGAATTATCTCCACCACTTTGTTTCGGAACCAAACAATAAATAGTCTCGTTATTTACACCTATAACTTTGGCTTGCTCTTTATCTTCCGAAAATAGTACGCTAATTTCCGAAGCATCATCTCCAAAATTAAAGCCTCTAACGATAAATTTAGTTCTAATTCCACCGGAATCAGGCATGAAAGACTGAATCTCGCTTGCGAGATCTGGATCATAAGACTGATTTTCTGAGCTTCCTGAATCATCACAGGAGACAACGGAAAAATTCAAAAGAGCTAAAACAACAACACAAAGGATCTTCACTTTACAGAAAAACTGGTAGTAATACCTTTGATGAAAAATTCCTAACTGACTTTTTTTCATAAAAACTATTTTAAAGATTATAAACAGGTTACTTACAATTCTCAAACTGAGTACAACTTGTACACAGACCTAAAAAATACTGAACGATTAGCTTTCAGTTAGCTGTAATAATTTGAACACCATGTCAAAAGAATTGGAACGATCATTGATAAACCCTGACGTAATCAACTTCAAAAGTGATCGGCATTTCGGAATCGGTTGGTATCCCGCCATTAGCGCCAATAGCGAGATTCAAGAGGAGATAAAACTGTTTTGAACCAACGAACGGATTTTGGCCGTTAGCATTAACAGTTTCTTTGAGATCAATTTCATTTAGTAACTGATCATCAACATATAATCGAATAAATTCCTGATCCCAATCCATCGACCAGATATGGAACTTGCCGCCCCAATCGGGATCTTGAGCAGTAAAATCAGCATATCTCTTTTTAACACTATCCCAGGCTGCTTTATAGGGTTGTGAGGTTCCCCAAGCCACATTCGCAAGCAAGTGAGGCACACCATTCATCCGGTAAAATTCCATCATGTCTATTTCACCGTTGTCAGGCCATTGTCCTTCTGTTCCCAAAAGCCAAATTGCAGGCCAGGCTCCTTGAGTAACATCAATTTTTGCTCTTACCTCGAAATATCCTCCTGCCGGCCATTCATGAAGACCTTGTGTTATAATACATGCTGAAGTATATGAAGCAGTTTCCCGGATATTACGCCAATCTGAAGCCATGGGACTATAATTCGGGTTGGGAACTTTTTCCCGTTTTCCTTCAATAACAAGGATCCCGTTTTTACATACTGCATTCTGTGATTGGTACCATTGTAATTCCTTGTTGCGAACAAAGCCATATTCATAATTCCAATTGGCAGGATTGGGAGCACCATCTTCAGTAAACTCTTCGTGCCATACTAACCTCAGGTTGTGCTTCACTTGCGGAACTGCTTGCCCTGTCTTCGAATTTATCAAATCAGCATCCAGCAGAAAACTATAAACCGAAAATCCCAACAAAGGCAAAATACCTAATACAAAAATCAAGATGCCCGTTTTTAAAAGCATCTGAGAGTTGGGAGCTACAATGTGTTTTTTCATAGGCGATTAGATCGAACGTTTAAGTGCACTTTCATGCATTTCAAAAAGCACATTGTAAAATTGATCAAGTAGAAACGGAAAGGCTTTAAGTAATTCGGCTTAAACTGTTAAAAAATCGAAATCACTAGTACTTTTTCGAAAATAACTAGTACAGATCCACCTATTTCCGCGACGTTGAACCCCCAACAAAAAGAACAGCCTCCTCTTTACTAACTGATAACATTATACTTACATATTATTTAAAAAACATTTACATTTGCACTACCAATTCGACGAATTGCAACCACCTGCACTATTTCCAAAATCAATTGTTATTTTAATCACACCAAACGGATTCGTAACCCTTGAAAAAAGCGTAAAAATGCGGCTCAAACTCCTCCTCTTTTTAATCACAGCAACGTTCCATCTAGCCAATGCTCAAAATGAGATATACTTTTCTCATCTAGGTATGGAGACTGGGTTGAGCAATAGTCGGGCGAACGCCATCATACAAGATCATAAGGGCTTTATTTGGGTAGGAACCTGGAATGGGTTAAACCGATATGATGGCTATACCTGTACTACATTTCAGCCAAGCTTTCACGATTCTACATCCATTTCGAACCGGGAGATTGTTGCATTAATGGAGGATTCGAAGGGGAATATTTGGATCGGAACATCCAACGGGTTAAATTGTCTTAATCCGGAAAGTGGTAAGCTAAAAAATTACCCTTTCCATTCCCGAATTCTGTCACTTTTTGAAGATCCTAATCATACAATCTGGGTAGGAACCTGGAGCGATGGCCTGTATAATCTGAATCCGGAGAACGGAGAAATGAATCATTTTTTACAAGGGAATATCGTAAGTGATATCCTCATCGACTCACGCAATATTCTGTGGATTGCAACTTATTACGGACTAAGAGAGTTTGACCGAAACACACAAACCTTTAAACGTTACTTGCCTGATTCCTCGCCCAATTCCATCAGCAATTCAACAGTTACCCAACTAGCAGAAGCCAGTAACGGCGATTTGTGGGTCGGAACCTGGGGCGGTGGTCTCAACAAAGTCCAAGTATCGGAAGACGGGCAACAGGTCGAATTCTCCCGTTTTCAAAACCGCCCGGGATCAGGGAGCCTTGATGCTGATATTATCTCCGTCCTTTATTACGATCAGTTTAACAATCTCTGGATTGGCACCTGGAACGAAGGATTACGCCTGTTGAAAGAAGATCAGCAACAGTTATCACCCGATAAAGCTCAATTTTTAAGCTATACCGAACAACCTGACAATCCGGCAAGCCTCTCCGAAGGAGGTGTATCGGCAATTTGGGTCGACCGTACGGGTATGCTTTGGGTAGGTGCGTCGACATTGGACAGGAGCTCAATTATTGAGAATGGTGTCAACCGTTATTCATTGCCCAAAGATCAAAATAATCCTTTTCACAAAGTTTATATAAAAGCTTTTGCCAAATATAAAAACCAGCTTTGGATTGGCGCAAACTATTCGTTGTTTCAATACGAACTCACCAATGGGAAGTACTTACTTCGAAAACGTTACACTCGCCCTCAATATCGAATGGGAACAAACACATTCTCCGCAAATTCGATACTTGATTTGGCCGCTGATTCATCAGGCTTGTGGGTTGGAACCGAAGATGCAGGCTTAATACACTACAGCTATACAAAGGATCTAATGCTCGATCAGGATGATATCCAATACTTCAACCAACAAACAACACCGGCTATCCCAGGCAACAAAGTGAATGCCATCACAATATCCCTTAAATATCCCGGAGTTATTTGGGTTGGAACCCTGCAAAACGGAATGGCTAAACTCTATTTTCAGAAAGATCGAAAACCTGAAAGTACAATGTATGACGCTGGAAATTCGAACGAATCATGTACCGACTATAACATTCGCGAAATACACGAAGACCGCTCCGGGAAGGTATGGATTGGAACGCAAAACGGCTTAAACTGTTTCAATCCTAAAACAAACTTATTTCAACACTTCTTTTACTCCGCATCGAATCCAAATTCGATAAACGACAATGTAATCAACACCATAAAAGAAGATGCATACGGGAGTATATGGGTCGGGACAAACTCTGGCCTGAACCGCCGGATTTCTGTTTCGGATAACAAAGGAAACAGCAAAATCCAATTTAAAGGGTATCCCGACATCGACTTTCTCAGCAACGAGATTGTGACCAATATACTTGAAGATAAATCGGGCAACCTATGGGTGCGCCTTTACCGTGGGTTTGTAAAATTCGACATTAAAAATGAAAATGTTGCTGCTCAGTATTTCACAAAAGACTACGAAAATACCCGTGTTGAACGCAACACAACATTGACATTCAGCGATGGACAATTTGTACTAGGGGAACAAAGTGGATTTTTAACCCTTTTATCCCGACAGTATGTTTAAAAATTCGGTTCCTCCCAAAATTGTTTTAACCGATTTTCAAATCTTCAACAAAAGCATAAACAATAGCTCAAAATACTTTTCAAGCGAAGACACAATCAGAACCGTCCCCTACTCTGATCAACTGAATCTTTCCTATAAAGATAAGATGGTGACTTTTGTGTTTTCGGCCATGGATTATAAAAATCCGAACAAAAATACCTATTACTATAAGCTGGTTGGATTCGATAAAAAATGGAATAATGTTGGTTCGCGAAATTCTGCGACATACACAAACTTAACGCCCGGCAGCTATACGTTTATGGTGAAAGCCCAAAACAGCGAAGGCCGATGGACCGACCATCCTGCAGAATTCCACATTCGTATTTCACCTCCATGGTGGCGCTCCAATTGGGCCTATCTGATTTATCTTTCGATCGTTATCGGGCTTCTGTATTTTTTCAACAAATATTCATTTATCAAAGCTCAGGAAAAGAGTGAACTGAAGTTTGAGAAACTAAAGACGGAAGAACTGGCCCGGTTAAACGAGATGAAATCCTTCTTTTTGACCGACATTACACATGAGTTAAAAACACCGCTTTCCCTGATACTCGGCCCCGCTAATGAGCTCGCAGGAGATAAGAGTTTAAATTCAACTGC
>QKCF01000058.1 GCA_003246935.1 Sunxiuqinia sp.
TCTTCACCAAGAGTCCAGTTAATGCACACTTTAGGATTTTTTTTCACGGTTTCCCACATACGTCCATGTTGTGCCGAGTGAAGGATCACGGTTTCGCCATCGTAGCCAAAGTTCAAAGGCAGCACATAAGGCATTCCTTCGTCGCTCATCGCAACGTAGCAGGTTTTACACGATCGGATAACTTCGTCAATTTCTTTGCGGTCTTCAATAAACAGGGTTCTCATTATTTGGGGGATTTGGGGGTTATAGAATGGTGCGGTTGCCAAGTTGTTCACTAAGGTTCTTGGCAACTTTTTTCAAGTTGATATATTGGTTTTGATGTTCCATTAGCGCTTCCCAGTTGTCCGTTTTTCCGGCTTCCTGAATTTGACTCTCCAAGCCGCGAAGTAAAGCACGTACCTTACTAAGCTTGTATTCCTGCACAATTTTCGGAACCAGAAGATCCAGGATTTCGTGTTCTTCTTCCACAAAGGCGCCACCTTTTTTCCATCGTTTACTTTCGATGTATTTATCGGCCAGCAGGTCGGTGGCCAATTGGCTTATTTGCGGATCGCTGTTGCGGATAAAGAACGGCTGAGCCTTAAAATCAGGATTATCCAGATTTTCTGCAAACAGATCCAGTACCCGGTTGATTAGCTCATTGTCGGATACCAATCCATCGTTGTCCAGTTCCTCGAGGACATACTGTCCAACAGAAATGGCAAGAGGATCACCATTTTCGTCTTCAATTTCAAACACTTCATCGTTGAAATATTTAAGCATGATCCGAATGATCTCCCGCTCTTCAATTTCGCAGGTGTATTTCGGTTTGGGCGGAGCAACAGACTTTGTTACAGCAGCTGCCGGTTCGTCGAAAAAAAAGTCGGGACCAGGTTCTTGTTGTTGGTTGTAATTCCGGTCGCGGTAGTTTTTCTTTTGAAGTTCTTCTGTTTGCTTCTGAATGATTTTTCGAACCTGTTCGTACAGCACTTCTTCCTGCACATCCATCAAGCGGCTGCAATCCTGGATGTAAATGGAGCGGGTGATCGCATCGGGAACAATGGCAATCGAGCGTACAATATCGTTTACCAGGCGGGCTTTCTCAATCGGATCATTGGCTGCGCCTGCCATTAAAAGTTTTGTTTTGAAACGAATGAAGTCGGTTTCATTTTCTTCGATGTAAGCCGTCAACTGACTCGAACTCATTGCGCGCGAGAACGAATCCGGGTCTTCGCCATCGGGCAACAGTAGCACCTTTACGTTAACACCTTCTTCCAAAACGAGGTCGATACCTCGTAGTGAGGCTTTTATTCCCGCAGCATCACCGTCGTAAATGATGGTAATATTGGGGGTGAAACGCTTGATCAAACGAATCTGATCGTGGGTGAGTGCTGTTCCCGACGAGGCAACAACATTCTCGATGCCTGCCTGGTGCATGGAAAGAACATCGGTATACCCTTCTACCAGGTAGCATTTGTCGTGGCGGATAATTTCCCGTTTTGCCTGGTAGATGCCGTACAAAACCCGGCTTTTGTGGTAAATATCCGACTCAGGCGAGTTCAGGTACTTCGCGGTATTCTTATCAGCCTTGAGTGTTCGTCCGCCAAAAGCAATTACACGGCCAGCTACGTTGTGAATTGGAAACATCACCCGTCCTGCAAAGCGGTCGCGCACCCAATCGTCACGGCGGATTGTTAAGCCGGTACTTTCGAGGAATTCCGTTTTATAACCTTGCTTTAGTGCCTGCCTCGTAAATGCATCTTTGCCTTCGGGGCAAAAACCCAGTTCGAACTTTTTGACGATCTCGTCGCGGATGCCGCGTTCGCGAATATAGCTGAGACCAACTGTGCGGCCTTCATCTTCTTCGAGCAAATAGCGGGAAAAATATTTTTGGGCCCAGGCTGAAACGATCATCATACTTTCGCGATCGTCCTTTTGTTGCTTTTGTTCCGGACTTTCTTCTTCCTCCTTAATATCGATGTGATATTTCTTGGCGAGCCATTTTAAAGCTTCGGGGTAGGAGAGCGACTCGTGTTCCATGATAAAATTGACCGAGTTGCCACCTTTGCCGCACCCAAAACATTTAAAAATGCCCTTGGATGGAGACACGGTGAACGATGGCGTTTTTTCGTTGTGAAACGGGCAGTTTCCGATCATGTTCACCCCGCGACGTTTGAGGGTGACAAATTCGCCAACTACTTCCGAAATTTCGGCCGCGTCAATAATTCGGTCTATGGTTGCCTGGTCGATCATGAACCACAAAAGTAGCAAAAAAATGGGATGTCTTTGGCCGGCCTTCGGTTTCCCAAAGTGCAATTTCAAGCTATACTAACAACAAAAATGCTGATAGCGCGGTGATAACGATAACGGCGTTTCTATAAACATTTTCGGGAAGGATTTTCACTAACTGAATTCCAAGGAATGCGCCCAGGGCAATAGCCGGAATTGTAATCAGGTCGAGGGTGAGCGACGACCAGCTAATGGTTTTCCAGACGAAGATATGCAACGGGAATTTGCTGTAGTTGACAATGAGGAAAAACCAGGCTGAAGTACCTATGAAGCTGTTTTTCGGCAAATGCATTGCCAGCAGGTAAATCGCAAAAATGGGGCCTGCAACATTGCCAATCATTGTGGCAAAGCCGCCAAGGATTCCCATGGCTGCGGCGAACCACCATTGATCCGGGAAAAATTGTTCTTTTCGGCGGTCTCGCCAAAGCATGAGGCCTATACACAGAAAGACAAGGATGGCGATGATGTTTTTGAACTGTCCATCGTTTACAACTTCGCCAACCCAAAGGGCAAGTCCGATACCGACGAAGGCCCAGGGGATAATTTTCCACAGGTAGGACCATTGTGCATGGCGCCGATAGTACAAAACGCCGAATAAATCGGCAATCATGAGAATGGGCAATAAAACGCCAGTCGACTGTTTACCTCCAAATATGATCGCAAGCACCGGAACAACAATCATGGAAACGCCGGGTACGCCTACTTTCGACATGCCTATAAACAGGGCACATACGGCCATCAACAGCCACTGAATGAGATTAAGGTCAAGAAAATGTTGTTCCATGCTGTTTATTTGAAGGGAGGTAAAGGTAAAAAAAGAAGACCGAACAACGTCGGCCTTCTTCATCAATTAAACATTTGAAACAAACAAGCATTTACTTTGTCGTGTAAAACATGCTATCCCCATTATAAGTATTTTTACAGCTCTCGTAGTTTACCTCGAGAGCCAGCGTTTACGATCTTTACGTTCCCATTGCCCCGGAATCCACTTCCAGCCGCGCGGCAGTTCTTTCCAGTATCCCGGGCGCCACACGTGATCTTCTTTCTCCGGAACCCATGCCGGAATTACCCACACGTACATTTTGTGCTCGCGCGACCAAAGCCAATGACCCGGTATGAGCACATAATCCGATTTTGGTTTAGGAGGTGGAACCATGTATTGTTCAGGCGGGTTGGGCTTCCTTTTGTCGTTAAGCATCCAGCAGAATGTTATTAGAAATGAGATCAAGGCTAACTTTTTCATGTGGCTTTGTTTTTATTGATCTGGCTAACATTCTCCAAAAACGGTGCCATAAGTAAATCATCGACTGTTAGTTAAGATTGACAAGTTTAAACGAATTGCAGATGCGGGTAACGAATTCCCGTTAGGAAGTTCGTCATGGAATTGGAAGTTAGATTACTTTCTGTTCCAGTTCGTGGATATCTTCTTCCTTGAGGTTTTTAAAAATGCGTTGCAATT
>QKCF01000073.1 GCA_003246935.1 Sunxiuqinia sp.
AAGTGCAATCAATGCTGAAAGAAGGATCTTTTTCATAGGACTATATCGTTAATTGACAACTAGATTACGTTTGTTTCGCTCTTTCGATATTGTATCGATTTTACAAATATAGTGTTTGCGCACACATTTTTGATCAAAAATCAATATTTTTTTAATTTTTTAAGATTGCCTTAGGATAATAAACATTGCTGATTGTCATATAAATTAGCTGTTTAGTGTGATTTTGTATTACTTTGTGTCGTAAATTGAGTGTTTGCGTTACCATTTGTTAGGATATTTTTTTGGGAAATATTTAAAATGGCGTGTTCACTGTTTTCCTGGTTAGATCGTTTCTGGAATTGTTTGATTTAGTTTCGAAAAAAACATATGTATGGTGGCATATTTGGTGCTTTTCTGGCTTGTTTGTGTTTGGTTTTAATTGTATTCGGTGATATATCGGATTTTTCCGTAGAGCTAAAGAATACTGTTTGTGGATATAATCACGTGTGTTTTCTACTCACAGGGTGAGTTATTAAGTACAGGAAATGGTGTTATATACTATATATATGCTCGAATAAACTCATAATGATTGAAACTTTGTGATGTATCACGCAAAATGAAAGATTGGTAGCCGATTATTCGAAAATAGTTTATTTAGATACTGGATGAATATGAACCAAATTTATGTGTATTGTGTTTCGAAATGTGTGCGGGCACTGCTTCATTGTTAATTTTATGTGTGCGGGCACATTTTTTCACGGGAAACCTCATTTTTTTAAAAAAGTATACTTAGTTTTGAAGAAATCTAAATAACAAATGGCTCTGGAAACAGAAGAATAAAATATTGACAGTTATGAATTATAGCCTAAGTTACATCGAAAGAACAATTGAAAAACTTCCAATTCATGTTGTGGAAAATCAATTGGTTGGCGCTAAAGTGATGGCGCAAATTATAGCCGATATTGTTAAAAAGAAGCAAGCTGAAGGGAAGATGGCTGTGCTGGGGTTGGCTACAGGTTCTTCTCCGATTAAGATTTACCAGGAGCTTGTTCGCATGCACAAGGAAGAAGGTTTGAGCTTTAAGAATGTCGTAACCTTCAATTTGGATGAATATTTTCCAATGGGATCTGAAGATGCACAAAGTTATGTGTGTTTCATGCACAAACATCTGTTTAGCCAAATTGATATTTTGCCGGAGAATGTGAACATTCCGGACGGATCGCTGAAAATCGAAGAAGTTTCAGCTTTCTGTAATGCCTACGAAGAGAAGATTGCAGCAGCCGGTGGAATTGATATTCAGGTGTTGGGGATAGGCCGCTCCGGTCATATTGGTTTTAACGAACCAGGCTCAACTGTAAATTCAACAACTCGCTTGGTGAAACTGGATTCAGTGACGATTTCTGATGCAATCAAAGACTTTGGTGATGAGAAGTCGGTTCCTCATCGTGCGATCACCATGGGTGTAGGGACAATTTTGAAAGCAAAAAAAATTATTCTGGCTGGATGGGGAAAAGCAAAATCTCCAATTTTGAAAAAGATGATTGAAGGCGCAGTTACTCCGGATATACCCGCTTCGTTTTTGCAATTGCATAACGATGTAGCTGTTTACCTGGATGCCGCTGCGACAAGTGAATTTACCCGCACGAAAGAGCCTTGGTTGGTTGGTGTTGTAGAATGGACGCCACGTATGGTGAAAAGAGCGGTTGTTTGGTTGAGCCAAAAAACTGATAAGCCAATTTTGAAATTGACAGATGACGATTATAAGCAAGCTGGTTTGCGTGATTTGTTGGTAGAATACGGTGGTGCTTATGATTTAAATATTAAAATATTTGGTGAATTGCGCGATACGATTACAGGATGGCCGGGTGGAAAACCAGGTTCAAGTGATAAAACTCGTCCTGAGCGTCCCGAACCTGCTATCAAGCGGTCGATCGTGTTTAGCCCGCACCCTGATGATGATGTGATTTCAATGGGTGGAACCCTGATTCGTTTAGCAGACCAAGGTCACGACGTGCACGTTGCTTACCAAACTTCGGGTAACATTGCGGTATTCGATGATGATGCTTTGCGTTTTTCTCAATTTGCGGTTGACTTGATGAATAATCAAGGAGTGAAGTCGCCTGAGCTGGAAAAAGCTAATGCTGAATTGCGCGACTTCCTGAAGAATAAGAAAGCTGATCAAATTGATACACCTTATGTGAAGGCTGTAAAAGGCTTAATTCGTGTAGGTGAAGCTGCTGCCGGATGTCGTTATAGCGGAGTAAAAGAAGAGAATGTGCACTTCTTGAACTTGCCTTTCTACGAAACAGGACAAGTTGAAAAGAGTCCGGCTTCGGATGCAGATGTGCAGATAGTAGTGGACTTATTGAGAAGCATTAAACCTCACCAGATTTTTGCTGCCGGTGACTTGCAGGATCCGCACGGAACACACGAGGTTTGTTTGCAGATTATTTTCAAAGCGATTCGCAAGATGCGTGCTGAGGGAGACAAATGGTTGGATGATTGCTATATGTGGTTGTACCGTGGTGCATGGCAGGAATGGGATGTTGAAGACATCGAGATGGCCGTGCCAATTAGCCCGGGAGAGTTGCACCGTAAGCGTAAAGCGATCTTCAAGCACCAATCGCAGAAGGATGAACCTGTTTTCCCAGGTGAAGACAAACGTGAATTCTGGCAACGTGCTGAAGAGCGCAACCGTACGACTGCTGAAATATACGACCAATTAGGTCTGACAGAATACGAAGCGATTGAAGCGTTTGTACGCTATCCGTTCGACGACGAAGAATCTTTTCTGAAGTAGTCGTCCCTCAAAGCCAAAGTATTCTTTCAACCGAAAACAATAAACAATGAAAATATACCCCATTTTTCTGGTGGTGGTCATGCTGCTTTTTGCAGCATGCCAGCCATCAGGAAACACAGCTGAAATAAAGATTATCCCCAAGCCGGTTTCGTTAATACTGGCCGGAAAGAGTTTGGTCATCGATAAGGGTGTCCTGATTGAAAATTCAGATTCTGAATTGTCATTTGCGTCGGAATGCCTGAAAGAACAAATGCAAAAGCTGACAACAGCGGTCTGGCTGGCTCCCAATGAGTCAGGTGTGAAGATTCAACTCAAGTTGGATGACACCATTAAGGAAGATGAAGGTTACAAACTCACTATTGGCGATCAAATTGTTTTAGCAAATGGAGTTATTCACGGAATTCAAAGTTTATTGCAGATACTGGAACAAGGTAACCAGACTGAAGAGGGACTGGTAATCCCTGCGGTATCGATCAACGATTATCCCCGATTTGCCTACCGGGGAATGCACCTGGACGTAAGTCGCCATTTTTTCGAAGTCGATTTCGTGAAAAAGTATATCGACCTGATTGCGATGCACAAAATGAATACCTTTCATTGGCACTTGTCTGATGATCAAGGATGGCGGATCGAAATCAAGAAATATCCAAAACTGACTGAAGTAGGTGCGTGGCGCGTTGATCACGAGGATTTGCCATGGAACGAGCGCCCTGCTCAGAAACCTGGAGAAAAAGCAACTTACGGCGGTTATTACACACAGGAGCAAATCAAAGATGTTGTTGCTTATGCAGCAGATCGCGGAATTACCATTATTCCTGAAATTGATATCCCTGGACACTCAGCTGCAGCCATTGCGGCGTACCCGGAACTTTCGTGCCGCGATGCTAAAATCGGTGTTGCTTCAGGCGGAAAAGCGGAAATCAGCATCGTCTGTGGAGGTAAAGACTCGGTCATCGAATTTTATAAAAACGTGTTGACCGAAGTGATGGATTTGTTTCCATCAAAATATATTCATATTGGTGGCGATGAAGCCTGGAAAGCAGAATGGGAGAAATGTCCGTCGTGCCAAAAGCAGATTAAAGAGAAGGATTTAAAAGACGAGCATGGGCTGCAAAGCTATTTCATTCAGCAACTCGACGATTTCCTGGTTTCAAAAGGCCGGGCGATGATTGGCTGGGACGAAATTCTTGAAGGCGGCTTAGCTAAAAATGCAACGGTAATGTCGTGGAGAGGCGAGTCCGGCGGAATCAAGTCGGCAAAAATGGGACACGATGTGATTATGACCCCCGTTGACTACTGTTATTTCGATTATTATCAAAATCCCGATAAAGAATTAGAACCTCTTGCTTTTAACGGATTAATTACCTTAAGCAAAGTGTACAATTATGAGCCTATTCCTGCAGCGTTGACTGAAGAGGAAGGCAAATATGTATTGGGAGCACAAGGAAATATGTGGTCTGAGTGGATGCCAACTGGTGATTTGGTTGAGTATCGCGCGTTACCTCGTATGACTGCTTTAAGTGAAGTCCTTTGGTCTCCTAAAGAGTCCCGCGATGAAGCTGATTTTCTGAATCGCTTGGAACCTTTCCTGAATTGGTTGACAGTTGAAGGTTATAACTTCCATATTCCGACACCGCATGGTATTTTCAGTAAGATGATCTTTATGGATTCGGCCAAAGTGGATTTGACGAATTCATGGCCGTTCGCAACGATGCATTATACGCTTGATGGCAGTGAGCCGACTACGAACTCTTCGGTTTACACCGAGCCACTCAGCGTATCTTCAACAACAACATTGAAGGCTGCCATTTTCATGAAGGATGGTCGCCATGGTCCGAT
>QKCF01000407.1 GCA_003246935.1 Sunxiuqinia sp.
GCGAGGTAACCATCTTCTGGTTTCTCAGGGGTTCCCAGTTCAATTTTATAGTCGCCTGTAACCGGCATAAACACAATGTCGCCCAGGTCGCCGATTCCGGTTCCACTCAGGTGAGTATGCGCAAATCCAATCAGGGTTGAATCAGAATAGTGATAACCGGAACACCAGTCCCATCCTTGGGTTATGTTTGAAGGCCCTAGCTGAACCGCTCCGAAAGGAACATCAGCACCCAAAAATACGTGTCCGTGAAAGCCTGTTCCAATGTATGGATCGACGTATTTTGTCAGGTCAGCAGGCGCTTCAGCTTCTTTTGCAGGCTGCGTTCCGCACGATGCCAGAACGGCAAGCGAGCAGGCCGCTAAAACAAATTTCGTTAATGTGCTTTTCATAGATTTATCTCTTGTTGCGTTCGTACTTTTATCTTAAAACTGACCTAAAACGGCCAATACTTCATCGTTGACATCGCCAAAAAGTGAAACACCTCCGGCGCCATTATCCAATGCATGCTGAATACCGGCTTTCAGTTCGTTCATATCCTTAAAATTGGGCAGGAACAGACCTGAATAAAGCGGAAAGCGGTCACACAAAAAGTGAACACCTTCTTTCACCGCATCGCCGATCCAGCTCACCTGTTCGCGATAAAAACCGTGGTAAATCATCGGGCAAACGCCGTCCAGATTCCAGTTAGTCCAATCTTGCCTAACAATGCGACGGGCCACTTCAGGTGTTGGAAACACTGCCGCTGTAATCTTTTTATTCTTCTGGTGTGCGATAGCGGCCAACTGATTGACGATATTGGTAATGCGATCGTAGCGATAATTACGCCACGACAAACTTTGATCCGGATATTCCAGTTCCAACGGATCAACACCGTGCATTTCTTTAAACTTTGTGCGGCAGGTATCGCAATAACAGAAGTCGTACTCCGGCAATTCCTGTTGCTGAACGATGCCGTAGTTTTTCCAGAGGTCTACCGGCAAAATCACATCACAGTAGCGTACATAGTCCAGGTGGATGCCATCGACATAATCCTTTTCAAGGATCTCGGTCACCCGATCCTGCAGGTAGTTTTGTGTTTCCTTTTTTGAAGGACACAACCAGCGATAGTAATTCACGTAGGGAGGATTGGTTGCGCACGACTCGCCTGAACGGCTTACTGCAAACCAATCGGGATGTTGCTCACGTAATTCTTTTTCGCCGCGGTTAATGGTCCACATCCAGCGATGTGTTTCCAAACCGGCTTCTTTGGCTATGCGGAAATGCTTTTCGCTATCGGCCTCGAAGAACATGCCCCGAACACCGGCAGCGTAATATTTTTGGTATTTGGTTTGAAGAGATTCTTTATCATCCTTCTCATTCGGATTTTCCCACACCCAATGTTTATAACCCGATCCCTTTACCGGAACTGCAGTTCGCGCCGGTGTACAACGTGCAGCAATGATTCCGGCCCCGGCCAGTAAGCTTGTCTTCAAAAAATCTCTTTTATTCATACCTTCTTATTTTTTGACGGTTTGGATAAAACCATCGTTATTAACGCTGTATGTTTGATTTTCGGGTGAGCTTACATACACAGTAAATTGATTCGGGGTAGCTGATAAATGCACTTGGAAGTTTTGGCCGTTACGCTCCAACGTATCGGGTAGTCCAAGTTCATTTAAGCTTGTGGCAAAGGTTTTATTTTGGGCGTGATAAGCTTGCTGATAATAGAAAACCAGCCAGCAGCAATCACGCAAATGTTGATCTTGGGGATTATTGAAGGCAACAGCTTGTTCGCCTGCCTGTTTCGTTGAAAACTGAACCAGCCCGTAACGTTCCGGAGCATGCATGCTGATAATTCCCGGAGCGCTCCATACCCAATTATACTCAGGATAGTTCTTGCCGGTTTCCGGATTGATTTTCTTGACATATTTGCCGTCTTTGGCTTCAGTTTGCCAGTTTACACGTGAAAAATTGATTCGCCATTGATCGCCGTCGGCAGGAGGGAAAGGATCTCCCCACATCGTCAAATCCTCAAAAGGGATCTTCATTTCCACGGTCCATTTTTTGTCTGTGTCCGCAGGATTGTTGAGCGTACCGTCAATTGAAACGGCGCTTTTAAAATTCAACGAGTTGTAGCTGATTAATGCTTTTCCGGCGGAACGGTATGCTTTCGGAAGGAATAAGTCGAACAGGTTGTTCAATGCGTTGACTTCGTATTCGAAGTAGTTCAGGCCATCACCATCAGGGTCGACAAATACTTCAAAATCATTTTCATGGAACACAACCATATCACGTTGGTCGTAATAACACCAAATGTTGGGCTCTTCAAGTTCTGCAAAAATGTACAGGTTGTCTGCATCCCACAGCATTTTCATGCGGGTGCGGTAAAGCGGCGCAGGCATCGCGTCTCCCTCAATGTCTGCATAGTCTTCCGACCATTCCGCTTTACTCCATGAGCTTTCATCAGCTCTCCCGTCTATATCTATTTTTTCACCGGCCTGGTAAGCAACGTAATGCTCAACCGGTAAAAATAAGTGCTCGTATTTGGTCCACGGCGATTGGGCAACACAACTGTTTGCCCAAAGCGCCAGTGTCAAAACAAAAGTATATGGAAGTGTATTTAGCATACGCGTTTCTCTTAGTCGAGGTTCAGGGTTTCCAATACAGGTTTATCTGTAAAGGTGATTTCAGTTTGAGCTTTCTCGTTGAGTTGCTCGAAAATCACAATCTTGTTTTCACCTTTATTCAACCAGCATCCCGGAACATACAGGGTTTGTTGCGGACCAACCTTCCAGTAACGGCCAATGTTATGCCCGTTAACAAATACAATTCCCTTCCCCCATGAACTCATATCGAGGAACGTATCGGCTGTTTTCTTTAAGTCGAATGTTGATTCGTAAATCACCGGACGACCGTCTTTCACAGATGCTGCTTTTACTTCAGGACACTTGTCCATTGGCATACCGTACATTTCCCATCCGCCGGTAATTTCAAAGTCGTTCAGCAATACAGGGGAGATGATTCCTTTGCTGTTGTGTACAATCTCGGCTCCATAGTTGATGCGGCCCATGTTTTCAACCAGAATTTCCAGCATCCCGTTGAAGGGGATATTGACCTGTAGTTCGTAGTTGTTGAAAACCCGGTTAAGCTCTCCAACT
>QKCF01000084.1 GCA_003246935.1 Sunxiuqinia sp.
TGGTTTTCCCGGCCAACCCGTAATTTCTACATAGCGGAACCCAAAATAGACAAACCTTGGCTCCCACTTTTCCGGGCCTCCACCTTTCAAAATATATTTCGCCGTTGCTTGAGCATCTCTCAAATTGGTTGTGAACAATTCACCGTCATCCTGAAGGATTTCGCCAAAGCGCATCGTGATTGTATCTCCTGCGGTTCCATTTACATTCAGTTGCAACCATCCCGCGAAATTTTGCCCTAAATCCAGGATGTATTTACCCGGCCCTTGTTCCTTGACCGAAACCGGCTTAATCTCCTTCAGGACTTTCATGTTCGGATTCAGTTGTGCCTCGTATTTTCCATCCGGTTGTTCAACATACTCCGGCTCCAGCCAATTGCTATCATCGAAACCAACCGTATCCCATCCCTTCATTTCCTTGCGGGCATCATATTCCTCTCCATCATACTCGTTATTCGAACGAATGGGGCCGTCTGCAGTTCCTTTCCAGCTGTTATCGGACCGAATATACTCGGTAGTACCATCGGTGTATTTTACCTGAAGCTGAAAAAGCAGCTTGGGAAAACCAAAGTTTTTGATTTTATAGCCTTTGTAATGCTGGCGGTCAGCGTAGAAACGACCGTTACCAACAACAACACCAATAGCATTAAGCCCGTTTTTCAACGCTTTTGTGAGATCAAAAATATTATACTTGATATTTTTGTCGTAATCAGTCGGAGATGGTGCCAGTACTGATTCACCTACTTTTTCGCCGTTCAACGAAAATTCATACAACCCAAGGCCGATAATGTACGCTTTTGCTTCTTCAACCTCCTTCTTCAGTTCAAATTCCTTTCTGAAATAACGGGCAGAAAGACGAGAATGAAAAGAATCATCGTCCCATGGAAATGCTTTATCGAAGCCAATCCAGCGTGCGCGCCAGTCCTTGTAATACATAAGCCCCATGCTCCAAATGGCTGGTTCACTCCACTGGCTTTCGCCTTTATTTGTCCATACTTTTACTTTCCAATAGCAGTCATCCGAGCTGTTCAGTCTGTTTCCGGCATATTGGATCAGTTGAGATTGTTCTCGATCAAGCTTTCCTGAATTCCATAAATCAGCCTCGGTTTCATTTAACTTTTCCGGCGTAGAAGCCACTAATATCTGAAATGAAACTTGATGAACATTCCGAAGGTCACTCTGAATTTGCCATCCTAAGCGAGGATGAAGGGTCTCAATACCCGAGGGATTATTAAGCAGTTCGCAGGTCAATCCGTTAACGTTGACTTGCCCGAATGAAATAAAAGATGAAAATATGACAAGAAGAGATAGTAGTGTCTTTGAGTAGTTCATGGCTATACATTAGATTTTGTGCCCCGAAATTATTCATTTAATTGCTTCAGAACAAAAGCAGAACCGCGTAAATAAAGCAAAATCGAATAAATCCCGAAGTACGAGAAAATATTCGATTTCAACCGCCCAATTATATCGCTAAAATTTGACTAATATTTTTAGAATTTTGCCAGGAGCATCCGACCATTCTTTCATCGCTTTCGGTGCATCCTCCGGCTCTACCGTCTTTGAAATCAATATATTTTCATCCAAATCACTTTGCTTCAAGTATTTGATTACAGCTTCAAAATCAGAAGGATTAGCATTGCGCGATCCCATAATTTCCATTTCTTTTTGTACCCACAGTTTGGTTGGGAAAGAGACTTCGTTTCCCGCATAGCCAATACAAACTACCCGCCCTGCAAAAGCAACCTCGTCAATTGCCGATTTGTAGGTCACCGGATTGCCAGCTGCTTCAATGACAACAGTAGGACCATCACCGTTTGTAATTTTCAAGAGTTCTTCATGCAAGTTTTGATCTTTTGAATTGATGACATATTCTGCCCCAAGCTGTTTTGCAATAGCCAACTTCGAATCATCAATATCTACCGCAATAACCGTTGCTCCACGCAATTTCGCCCGAACAATCGCGCCGCTACCGATCATACCGCATCCAAAAATCATCACGGTATCCAAGTCGGTCACCTTTCCGTTATCTACGGCGTGAAATCCGACTGTCATAGGCTCCACCAATGCTAATTGAACGTCTGATAGAGCTTCGTCTTTTAAAACTTTTTGCCAAGGCACAGCTATGTACTCTGCCATTGCTCCGTCGCGCTGCACTCCCATAGTCTGATTGTAACGGCAAGCATTAAAACGCTTTTGTTTACACGAGGTACATTGCCCGCAATTTGTATACGGAACTACAGTTACTGACTGCCCAACAGCAAATGCATCAGGAACCTCCTCTCCTATCTTTTCGATTACAGCTGAAATTTCGTGTCCCGGGATTCGCGGGTAAGCCACCATTGGGTTCTTTCCGAGATAAGTGCTGAGGTCGGAACCACAGAAGCCCACATATTTTATTTTTAACAGGATATCGCCGGCACTCATTTGAGGCATGTCGCGCTCAACGAGGTTCATTTCTCCTGCTTTTGTTATTTCTATCGCTTTCATTTCAATTGAGTATTAGAGTTGATATATTGTTTCTGCATTTTTATAAAAGATCTGACTTTGTTCGTTGTCGCTTAGTTGAGCCAGGTTTCGCTTTACCAGCCCCAACCAATTGGCGTACTCGGTTGCTACAAGGCAAACCGGCCAGTCGGAGCCATAAAGCAGGCGTTCCGGCGAAATAAGGCTTTAATTGGTCTTCTGTCCAGTGTTTGTAATCGGCCTCCGTAACCATCCCACTGATTTTACAACTCACATTTTCCCGTTTCGCCAGTTCGCGGATATTGGCAGCCCAAGCCTCCAATTCGTTCGCTTTTATGCATGGTTTTGCTATATGATCAAGCACAAACTGCTGATTCGGATGTTGATCGACAAACCGGATCGTATTGGGCAACTGATGCTCAAAAATCAAGATATCGTACACCAAACCATGATTTTTAAGTTTGGCAATCCCGGCATTGAAAGCTTTTCCCAAAATGAACTCGGGATCAGGCTCAGCTTGAACGACATGCCGGACCGCTTTCAGCCAATTATTCGAGCTGTACTTGTCGAGTAGCTCACTAATGTTGTCTGAAGCCAAAGGCAGCCAGCCAACAATGCCTTTCATGAACTCATTCTCGGCTGCCATACCAAGTAACCATTCCGTTTCCTCCAAACATTGACGGGCCTGAACTGAAACAACGCCAGTCACTCCCGTTCCCTCCAATGTCGCTGATAAATCTTCAGGGAGGAAATTGCGACGGATCCTCGCCATTCCGTCGTCAATCCAATCAAAGTCGACCGGATTATAGTTCCAATAATGATGATGTGTATCGATAATCATAGCAAAGATTTACAGATAAGGATATTCAGACTCAACGATTCCCTGCTTCTTCAATTCTTGCCAGAAAGAAGCCGGAAATTCAGAATCGAGCAACACCTTGTTATGAGCCATTCGGGTTGGCTTACTTGGATTAAGCGCCACCGCGCTAATTTGAGGAGCAGACAACGCAAATTTCAAACAAGCGTCACCCGGAGCAATATCAAACTGCTCACACACTTTAAAGAACTTCTCACGCCATTCAAAAAGTGGTTTATCGGCAGGATCATCCGCACTAACCAATCGGTAATCGAAATAGTCGCCACCGGTTAAAAAGCCGGCGTTGAAAACAGCTGAGTTGATGATTCCGACGCCATCATTCTCAAGCAATTTCATGAACTCGACAATTTCTGTAGGATGATGATAAACTGTGAATTTATTGGCGAACATCACCCAGTCAAATTTCACACGTTCATATAATTCCTTAATAACTAACCAATCTTTCGATCCAATTCCGACAGCCGTTACTTCACCTCTTTCTTTCAGTTCAAACAAAGCTTTGTAAGCTTCAACGATATCTTTCAGTCGTTTTTCGCGATCCGAAGCATCTTCCGCTGCCGCCAAATACTCGTCTGGGTCATGAACTGAAACAACTTCCGGTTTATATGTACCGCCCAACAGGTCACAACCTTGTTGCCAACACTCCAAAATTCCGTCGTAACTGATTTTCTGAACGGCATCGTACTTCAAATTCGCCCATGCTCCGGGTTCGAAGGTTGGTTCGTCTGTTTCGAGTGGTACCCGGTACCATCCCAACTTGTTACTAATCGTGATTTCCCTCGGCAATACCCCCAGTTCCATCAAACCTTTCCCAATTACCTCCAAAGCCAGACCGGCGCCGTACTTCCCGGCACTGTCAATCATCACCTTTCCGTCGGTGACCTTGAACCACTCTTTCATCAGTGAAAGTTTTTCATCCCATGAAAGTTCACGATATAAATTCCCCAGAAAGCTGGTGCCATAAATTATGCGGGGACAAACAATGTCCGTTAAGCCCAATGTCCTTGGTTTCATTTCAATATTCTTTTAGCTGGCCTTCTTCAGCCTTATATTCTTCCTGTTGATCCATTTCGTAAATACGCTCCATCAGCTGCCATTTTTCATCAGCCGTAGCCGCTTCTGACGTCACTTGAAAGCGAGCAACAAAATCCTCCCATTCCGATTGTCTCGGCTTCTTCGCAAGCTCTGCCATTGCTTTATCATGGTCAAAATCAAGCTTGGTATCCATAATCATAAACAAGCGGTTTTCATGCAGGTAAATTTCCATATCCAGAATTCCGACTTCTTTCATCCCTTGCTCAATTTCGGGCCAAACGTTGCCTTTTGCATGAACAGCCTTGTAGGCTTCAATCAACTGAGGTTCGTTGTACAATGAAAGTGTTTTACAATAGCGTTTAAATTTCATTTTGATTGTCTTATTCACACAAATTTGACTGAAATTCAACCAACTAACAAGAAGGTATTGACACCTGTTTTTATGCAAAGCTTTCCGCAAAGCTTTGCGGAAGCAAAAAAATGTTCTATAACACCATTCGTGTCTCGCTCAACTTATCCACTTAACCCGAAAACATTATTTTTGTATAGCAAGAATCCCGATATGAGTAAAAGACACGTTTCACTAAAAGACTTGGCAAAAGAGTTGAATGTTTCTATTTCGACTGTTTCCAGAGCCTTAAAAGACCATCCCGACATTAGTGATGAGGTAAGAGAGAAAGTGAAACGTCTTGCATCAGAACGCAACTATAGTCCAAATCCGCTCGCTATGGGTTTGCTAAAACAAGCTACCCGAATGATCGGCATCATTGTTCCTGATTTGGTCACGCATTTCTATTCTTCAATTATTGCAGGGATAGAGAGCGTAGCCAAAGAGAAAGGCTACTTTGTCGTGATTACCAGTTCAAATGAAAGTTTTGAAAAAGAAAAAGATTCCATTGAGAACCTTTTAAAAGCACGAGTTGAAGGGTTGATCATTTGTATGAGCAGGGAAACTTCCGACACCAGTCATTTTGAAAAACTGATAGACGGAGATATTCCTTTAGTGATGTTTGACCGAGTTTGTCTGCCCAACCAAATTCCTGCTGTAATTGCAGATAATGCTGATGCTTCGAAAAAGATTGTTCAGCACTTTTATTCGAAAGGCTACCGACGAATTGCCTATGTTTCCGGCCCGGATAACCTGAGCATCTCGAAAGAGCGAATGGCCGGCTATCTGGATGGTTTGGAAGATTGCGGACTATCTGTCGAGACGCGTTTTATCGAAACCTGCGACCTGACTTTCGAATCGGC
>QKCF01000296.1 GCA_003246935.1 Sunxiuqinia sp.
TTTGCGCCTATACTTCCGCAAATCGGCAACCGGGTTTTTAAAAAAAATATGGATTCCCAAAAGAAGTACCATCAAAGCCCCCACGATTTGAAAGACCAGCTGGTGCGACCGTATAAAATCGATGATATAAGTTAAGCTAAATCCGGCAACAACGGCATAAATAGCATCAGAAATTGAAGCCCCCATCCCGGAAAGAAAACCACTCGTACGATCCTTATTGACGGTTCGCTGAATGATTAATATTCCGATAGGCCCGAGTGGTACAGACACCGCAAGACCGATAATAATCCCCTTGATGAATAACGACAAAAACATGCTACAAAAATAGCATAAATGCATTTTACCAAAAGCACCCACTCTGATTTAGCACATTTTTTTGCAAAATGTCTCCTTCCGGAAATTTAGTTTTTAACTTTACCCTCATTCTCCAACTACTCATAATATCTTAATACACTTATAATGAAACAACTATCATTATTTTCACTACTTCTCTTTTTGATGACGCAAGCAATGGCGCAGGATTTTCAACTAAAATTATGGCCTAATGGGGCACCAAACAGCAACACACCTCCGGAAGAAGAGCAATATTACGAACAAAACGGCACCTATCGTTACAGCAATATTTCAGAAGCTGAACTCTTTGTGTATTTACCGGAAGAAGACAAAAACACAGGAGCTGCTGTTGTTATTTGTCCCGGGGGCGGCTACATGGTTGAAGCAATTGATCACGAAGGTTTTCAAATTGCAGAATACCTGAGAGCTCGAGGTATTGCTTCAATTGTTTTAAAGTATCGCCTACCCTACGGAAATTACGAAATTCCTTTAACCGACGCCCTTCAAGCGATGCGTTTTGTACGCTCAAAAGCTGAAGAATGGAAAATTGATCCAAACAAAGTCGGAATTGCCGGAGCTTCAGCAGGCGGCCACCTGGCTTCAACTGCAGGAACGCATTTCACATTGGGCGATTCGAATGCGACTGATCCGTTACAAAAGTTGAGCAGCCGCCCTGATTTCATGCTTCTACTCTACCCGGTAATCAGTTTCGATGAAAAAATTACGCACGTTGGCTCGCGCATTAATCTGATTGGTCAAACCAACGACTGGAAAATTGCTTCCGAATTTTCGAATGAACTGCACGTGACCAAAGACACGCCTCCAACTTTCCTTGTTTTGGCTGACGACGACCATGGCGTTCTTCCCGAGAATTCAATTCGTTTCTACATGGCTTTAAAGAAATACGACATTCCGGCCGAGATGCACATTTACGCCAAAGGCGGCCATGGCTTCGGCATGAAAAAACTGGATCTGCCAACTGCTCAATGGCCCGGCGTATTCGTACAATGGCTTCAAACAATGAAATACATCAACTAAAATGTGTCTCCCTAACAGGAAAATCTTGCAATTGTTTTCAAAATAGACACTCAAAATACATGATAAAAGTCAAAGGTTTTACCTTTGGCTTTTTTCTTTTACTGAGGTAACTTTGATTCATTAAATGAATCAATTTATTCGCCCCATTTCAATTCATATGAATCCAGATACACATCCTGTTAACATTTTCAAATTCTGCCCTAAATGCGGCTCTTCCAATTTTATACAGTCCGGCCCACGATCAAAGCATTGCAAGGATTGCTCATTCAGTTACTTTTTTAATGCATCGGCAGCTGCAAGCGCACTGATTTTTGACAACAAAGGCCGGCTGATGCTAACCCGGAGAGCAATTAATCCGCACAAAGGTAAATTAGATCTTCCCGGTGGATTTGTCGAATGGAACGAGAGTGCGGAGGAAGCAATCCGCAGAGAACTTAATGAAGAACTCGGAGCAGAGATTCAGGAATTAGAATACGTGGGTAGTTTTCCGAACCAATACGAATTTTCAGGTTTAGTTGTGCACACACTCGACGCAACATTCAAAATAAAGCTGAAGAGTTTGGACAATCTGAAACCACAAGATGATATTTCGGACATTGAATTTTATCACCTGAACGAAATTGATTTAGATGAGATTCCGTTTCAATCGATCAGAAACACCATTATCAAGCTAAAAGAAGTTTATTAAGCAATACAAAATGAAAAACAGGATTAAAGAAAGACTTTCAGCCCTGAGAGCAGAAATGAAAAAACTGGCGATTGACGCCTGGTATTTATCTGGCACAGATCCGCACCAAAGCGAATATTTACCTGACTACTGGCAAGTTCGGAATTTCATCAGCGGATTTAACGGTTCAATGGGTTTTATCGTTGTTACTCAAAACGAAGCTGCTCTTTGGACGGACTCACGCTATTTTTTACAAGCCGCAGAACAATTAAAAGATACAGGCATAGAGCTGATGAAACTTAGGATAGAAGGCACTCCTACTCCCGCAGAGTGGCTCCGTGACATCCTCCCAAGCGACGCTTTTGTTGGCACAGACGCAGCTTGCATGTCGGCCGGTCAATATAAAAACATGCGAATTAGCCTGGCAGCTGAAAATCTCCAATTGAAAGATTGCGGTGACCTGATGGAAACAGTCTGGACCGATCGTCCTCAATTACCGACCGATCCTATCTTTGAGCATAATACCAAATATGCAGGACATAGCCGGTTGGAGAAAGTTGAAGCAATTCGAAAGGACATGAAAGCTGCAAATGCACAGGCGATCTTGCTTACTGCGCTAGACGACATTGCTTGGACATTTAACCTGCGCGGTAACGATATCTCGTTCAACCCTGTTTTTGTTTCTTTCGCCCTGATTACAGAAGATAGCATCCAGCTTTATCTGAATCCACAGAAGGTAACTTCTGATTTATCCGAAAAACTTTCAAGTGAAGGAATCGGGCTCAAACCATATCTTGCCGTTTATGACGATTTGAAAGATATTAGCTGCAAAATCCTGATCGACCCGGATCGCACTAACCAGGCATTGATTGAAGCCATCTCGCCGAATGCAACTATTCGCTACCAGCTGTCAACAGCGGCCATTCTGAAGGCAATCAAGTCTGATCATGAGATCGAAATGTTTCGGGAAGCCATGCGCAAGGATGGTGTAGCCATGGTAAAGTTCCTGCATTGGCTGTATTCGAATGTCGGAAAAACGTCTTTCAACGAGTACGATGTCTTACTGAAATTGATAGACTTCCGTGCCGAACAG
>QKCF01000258.1 GCA_003246935.1 Sunxiuqinia sp.
CTGATCACAATATTCTGAAGCCAGGTTTAAATCGTGAATTACCATCAGAACGGTCAAACCCATTTCATCGTTCAGACGTTGAATCAGGTTCAAAATACGTACCTGGTGAGTAATGTCGAGATGGGAAGTTGGCTCGTCCAACAACAACAGTTCCGGTTCTTGTGTCAATGCCCTTGCAATTGAAGCGCGTTGTTGTTCTCCCCCACTCAGCTCGGTCATCAGCTTGTCTTTGTGGTGAAGAACACCAGTTAACTCCATGTACTTATAAGCCAATTCGTAGTCTCGCTTGGTCTCGAAAAACTGAAAACGCGAATGGTAAGGCATGCGCCCCATCAGCACGTAGTCTTCAACCGTAATCTGTCCGGCATCAACCATTTGGGTAACAATAGCAATATTCTGAGCCCGCTTTTGGAGCGTGAGTTCTCTCAAATTCTTGCCCTCCAACCGAACCTGTCCGGCCAGGGTTGACAGTGTTCCGGTAATACCCCGAAACAAAGTTGTTTTTCCGGAGCCGTTTGGACCAATGATACCTGCGAAGGCTCCCCTTTTCAAATTCAGATTGATGTCACTTAACTTGAATGACGGATAGCCGCATGAGTAATTTTCTATTTCGAAGAAGTGCTCGCTCATACCAGGTTCTTTTTACGACTCATCATCACAATAAATACAATACCACCAATAATACCGGTAATTACACCGATGGGTAACTCATTCGGCGCAATAATGGTTCGGGCCAGCACGTCGGAAAGCACCAGAAATGAACCTCCCAAAAAAAACGAACTGATTAGCAGAATACGGTAATCGGTACCAAAAAACAAGCGCAGTAAATGCGGAATAATCAGCCCCACGAATCCGATCACACCTGCCACAGCCACACTGATTCCCGCCAAAGCCGAAGCCAGCAAAAACAGGATACGAACTGCCACATTCGTGTTAATACCGAGATGCATGGCCTTTTCTTCCCCCAACCGAAGGGCATTTAAAGGTTGAACAAAGAAGTACGACAACACCAACACCACCAGGGTTGAAATTAGGGTGAACCAAATCAGGAAACCATCCGGTTCGTCGAGTGATCCCATAATCCAAAAGATTATACCGTGCAGGTTTTCACTGGTGCTGATCGACATCAGGAACATCATAGCCGACGAAGCCACAAAGCTCACCATAACGCCCGTCAGCAGCATTCGCTGTATATCGATCGTTCCGCGACGGGAACTGATGGTATAAACCAAGAAAATAATGAGAAACGCCCCCAGAAAGCCAGCTAAAGGCAGCATATACGAGCCAAAAGCAACATGCAGCCCAAAAACGATGGTAATAGCCACGCCAAGCGAGGCACCACCTGATATACCCAAGGTAAAAGGCTCAACCAAGGGGTTACGGTATACCCCTTGAAGTATGACACCCGACAAGCTAAGCGCCCCGCCAACCGCCATTCCTAAAATGATGCGAGGCAGGCGTACCTGTCGAATCAGCATATATTCGATACTGCTCGGATCGCCGCCGCCAAACAACAGCTTCAGCGCCTCGCCCAGACTAATCTTCATTTCGCCGGAGCTCAGTGAGAGCAAAACAGCAAACAGCAGCAATCCGGCCAGTGCTATCACTGCCAGCAGCCATTTTAAATATTTCGGGTTATCTTTCAATCTTTTAAATTCCAAATTAGAAGCCCCGGTATCCAAACACAGAACACTGAGACGGAACTCCGACCACTTTAAAATTCAATCCCTTTTCGACTGGGAATTCCTTGCTGATACGGATGTTTCACCATATTAATTTCACTCACATAATCGGCACGAGCAATTAATCCTTCGGTCGCACCACGACCAGTCAACACCAGCTCGGTTCCTTCCGGCTTTTGATTGATGAAATCCAAAAGTACTGCTTCTTCCAGAAAACCGTCACGAACGGTGATCAGAATTTCATCCATAATCATCAAATCGGGCTTGGCGGTTTTCAGGTAGCCCGACAGAAATACCAAGGCCTCGGCAACCTGCTTTTGAAGCAGCTCGGGTGTTACCTCCTTGTTAAAATACGGATGACCATCGGTAAAGCCCATTACAGTTGCCCCCAACGCTTTCAGGCTGTCTATTTCGTGATAGCCGTATAGCTCTGGGCGTTTCATAAAATGGCAATAGGTCACCTTAAACCCCTGCCCCAACGCGCGGGCTCCCAACCCAACAGAGCAGGTTGTTTTGCCCTTACCGTTTCCGGTGTATATGTGAACAAGTCCTTTTTTCATGATATTTTCAGTATTGAGATGTTAGTCGTAAGTAACGAGAAAGAAATGAGTTCCATTTGAAAAACTCTAGACTCGCTACTCGTGCCTCTTGACTTTCTTAGTTATATATCAGCCCAATCATCTGCTCCAGCGCATCGGTAAAGTCGAGCGGCGTGGGACTACAGGTTTTCTCCGAGTCGAGCACAAAAATCTTTTTGTTTTTTACCGCATTTAAAATCGGGTAAGTCTCCCACTTTTCTTTTTCGTCGGCACTCAACGAGCCCATTAAAATAACGAAAATGACATCGGGATTGCGCACCAAAACGCCTTCGCGGGTAATACTTCCAATTTCCAGGTCAGAGGCAATATTTTCGCAACCCGAGAAATCGATAAAATCCTGCATAAAGGTGTTTGGTACTACCGTAAACAGCGGATTAGCCCCAATTTGCATAAATACGCGAAGCTTATGGAAGCTTTTGGGAACGGTAGCCATTACCTTCGCCAATCGGGCTTTCGATTCAGCAACCAGCTTTTCAGCCAGCTCCTTTTTACCAATCTTTTCGCCTAACTGCAATAGGTAGTCGCACATGGCCTGATACGATTTCGGATAGGGGAAATACATTACTTCAACGCCTAACTTCTCGAAAGAGCGCTTGGTTTCGGGGCTGGTTAGTGAGCTGGTCAGCACCAGGTCGGGCTTCAGCATCATGGCTTTTTCCAAATTGACCTTCACAGCCGAGGCAACCACTTCAGCATCGTCGGGGTTTTGAAGGGTGCAAAAATTGGTACAGCCAACCAGCAAATCCTTAGCACCTAGCATGTATAAACTCTTAGTGAGTGAGGGTGCAAGCGAGATAATCCGCTGCGGTGTTGCCGCCTGTGCAAATAAACCAAACAGCAAACATAGCAAGCTCAGCAGGCCAACTTTGCGGTAAAAATTTTGGAACAATCTGTTTTTCATGAACGAATCAAAATTTCAATGATCCGAAGAAAAGATAAGGATGGAACGGGTATTCCAACGACCTTTTTCCCCGAAGATCCGGTTAATACTGTTTGTTTAAGGCAGGTCTTCTGGCTCACCTCCTTTGCCAATGCCTTCCCGTCAGGTAGCTGTCTGACAGTGGCCGGGGTTCAGCAAAATTCGCGAGGTTTACAGCAGCGGGGACTGCTCCGGGATTACACCGGATTCCCTTTTTAAGGCAGCTTCTGTTACAAAGCTAGCCACCAAAAACAGACGCAAAAGTAGGAAAATTAGCTGAGGAATCCCGAATGACGTCTTCAAATTAGTCGGGAGTCGCGAGTGGACAGTCTTAGTAGCAGTCGCAAAATATTTATCGATTTTGATAATGGTTTAATCAAAACGATAAGACTTGCCCATCTAACCAAAACAAGAATACACTAATTATCATCTACTTAATAAAAACCTCCTTTTCAGGCATACAAATTGGTCAAAGAAGGTTGTTGCAGCAAAACAACAAAAAGAATGAAACAAGTCAGCAACATATTGATCGCTTTAGTCCTATTACTTGCCGTAACAGCGGGTGGAATTTACCTCCTGCTCTGCGCGGCTTTTTCAAGCCAATACAGCAGAGTAAATACAGCCAAAGCGATAAAAGCATAAAGTTTGAATTCCAAAGAATAACAATATCCCTTACCTCGAATAATTGCGTTAAACAAACGAAAAACCGTACCTGCCCAGCAGGTCGGTTTTTCTGTTTTCTGCTGGTTTGTTTTATGCTTATGGGATCGTCTAAGAAATATTCAAAAGCTGATTATTCAAACTCCAACTCACCTTTGGTTACCTTCCCGCGCTTACGGTAGGTTAGCGAATCGAGAAAGATGATAATATTTTGAGTATCGGCTTCGCAAACATCGAAATTTTGATCGGCAAAGCGGGTCACAATCTGGTAAGCCTGGTATTTTTGTTGCAACTCAACAAATTGTCTCAGCTTTTCAAAATTGACATTCTCTTTGAAATGCCCTTTTTTGCTGTAGGGGTAACCCGGTGTATAGAAATAGCAGGAGATGTAGCCATCAGCTTCTTCGACCATCGAAAAACGAAGTCTTTTTCCAGCGCTAAACACCTGCCAGCGATAGATAAACAACAAGGCCGCCGTGGCATTGCACTTCGAGTTAAATTCGAGGTTCAAGGCAATAGGTTTAAAGTCAGGATCTTCCGGGATATCGAACGACAGCCCTATCCATCCTTTAAAATACCTGTCGATAAATTCCTGATTGTATAAATCTGCGCTGAAACTCATAGTTAGGCGTTTTTTCTGTTTTCATCCACTTAATTCTACTTAAGTATAACCGCTAAAGTTACCGCTTTGTTGTCGAAAGCACCTTTGAAATGCCCGTCAACCGTTGGTTAACCCGAACTATTAAAGTTTTAAACCGCTATAGATTAATGACCTTTTCCGCAACTTTTTGTAGTTCGATAATGTCCATCATCGTTCCGGCAATTCCAACTTCTACCTTATCGAGTAAACCAAAGTGATTCAGGCAGGTTTTACAGGCTAACAAGCGCACCCCTTTGTCCTGCAGATTTTTCAGTTCGGTAATCACCGGTGATCCATCGGCAATAAGTTCAACGCCTTGATTATAAAATGTTATTACGCGGGGAAGCTCTTCCTCTTCGGCTACTAATTTCAGGTAGTTTTTAACTAAAACAAGGGCTAATTCTGCATCGCCCGAGCCCATACCTTTTTGGGCGATTTGAATAAGGGTGTTTTTAAAAGATTGCATGAAAGATATTATAATTGAATGTCAATATTCGTGTTTTAACCGCATGAACACCTCACGGATTTTACAAGTTATTTCACCAGGCTTACCACTACCAATCATTTTGTCGTCGATTTGGGTAACCGGAAGAATATGTTTGGTTGTACTGGAAACGAACACCTCGTCGGCTCCATAAAGCAAATCGAGGCTTACATCGGCTTCGGTGTGTAAAATACCCAGCAAAGGAAGCATTTCAAGTACCAAGCCACGAGTAATTCCTTTCAGTACGTCTTCAGCCGGAGTAACCACAGCGCCGTCCTTCACTACAAAGATGTTCCCACGCGATGATTCCTGCACCGTTCGACCATTATGATACAACACATCGGCAACCCGCGGATCGCATTCCTGGTCCATCCAATACTGGCCCGGGAAATAATTGGTTGATTTCGCCTCGGGTAAAAAGCGCTGGTACAGATGGGTCACCAGCTTCGCTCCTTCTTTATACAAAATGGGATCGAACAGTGGCATTTCAGTTGGGAAAACATACAACGCAGCCTGTCGAACGCCATTGCAAGTTAACTCGTGAGGCAGAGCAAACAGCTTTAAGTAAGCATGTTGAATCTCACTCAAACGGATCACTTCAGTAACGATCTGCTCCAACTGATTGTCGAAATCGATTTTCAGGTTTAAAACTTCAAGGCTACGTCTGAAACGTGCTAAGTGTCGTTCGCCGTAAAAAGGCCGACCATCGGTAATTTCAAAAAACTCGAAAGCCCCATAGCTCCTGTTTATAGATAAACTGGTTACCGGTACCCCTATTGCAGAGACGGGCTCGTATGTGCCATTATTAAAGCCAATCATAATTTTTCGTTTTTTCTTTAAAATACGTTTATTCGGTGAATAGCGATACCTCTGACGCAAATAATTTTTAGATATCCATCTGTTTCCGGCTAAAGTAATTGATTAAATAAAAATTAACAACGCTCGCACCAAGACAATCAGCGCCATTCTTCCGCTTTAAAGCTCGCTTGATTTATCGTACATTTGCTGATCGAAAAATACAAAGCCTGTGAGTCAGAAGTTACTTTTTATCAATCCTCCTTTTACGCAATTGAACACCCCTTACCCGGCAACCGCTTATTTAAAGGGCTTTCTGAATACTCAAAATGTGTTCACAAATCAGTGCGATTTAGGAATTGAAGTCATTCTTGCGTTGTTCTCATCGAAGGGCTTGCAGTGTCTTTTCGAAAAAATTGAAGCACAAAAAACAGAATTATCTGAAAACGGCCGGCGCATTTTCAACATGCAGACTGATTACATCCGTACAATTGACCATGTCATCCGTTTTCTACAGGAGAAAAACCGTAGCCTGGCCCATGTCATTTGCGATCGGAGATATCTTCCCGAAGCTTCAAGATTTGATCAGACTGAAGATCTGGACTGGGTTTTCGGAACTATGGGAATCCAGGATAAAGCTAAACATCTGGCGACCCTTTATCTTGAGGATCTCTCGGATCTAATTATTGAAGCCATTGACCCTCATTTTGGTTTTAGCCGCTATGCCGAGCGTTTGAGTAGCTCTGCCAGCACCTTTAATAAAATCAATGAGTCTCTCCTGTCTCCTGATAGTTTCATCGACGAAATCCTGATTGACCTGCTGCGTCAAAAAATTGACCATTACCAACCGACCATTGTCGCCTTATCAGTTCCTTTTCCGGGCAACCTGTACAGCGCGCTAAAATGTGGACAGTGGATCAAAAAGCATCGTCCGGAAATAACAATTATCATGGGTGGAGGATTCCCGAATACCGAACTTCGGTCCCTAAGTGATTCGCGGGTATTCGATTACGTAGATTATATCACACTTGATGATGGTGAAGCTCCTCTCCTGTTTTTACTCGAACATTTAAACGGAAAAAGAGAAGTCAGCCGGTTAAAAAGAACGTTTATTTGTAAAAACGGCCAAGTGCTTTTCCAAGATGGTGCCAGCGAAAACGATATTGCTCAAGCACACACAGGAACGCCCGACTACGCCGATTTAAAACTGGATCAATACCTGTCGGTTATTGAAATTGCCAATCCCATGCACCGCTTATGGAGCGACGGGCGATGGAATAAACTTACGCTTGCGCATGGTTGTTACTGGGGGCGTTGTACCTTTTGCGACACCTCGCTCGATTATATCAAACGGTATGAGCCAAGCACGGTGAAGCACCTTTGTGACAGAATGGAAGAAATGATCCGCCAGACCGGGGAAATCGGCTTTCATTTTGTTGATGAAGCGGCTCCTCCTGCCCTGCTGCGTTCATTGGCTTTGGAAATTATCCGTCGTAAATTAACGGTAGTCTGGTGGACGAATATCCGGTTTGAAAAAAGCTTTACCTACGACCTGTGTTTGCTGCTGAAAGAATCTGGCTGCATCGCTGTTTCCGGTGGACTGGAAGTTGCCTCGGAGCGAATTTTAGCCATGATCAATAAAGGCGTAAGCTTAACAAAAGTAGCTCGCGTGACGGATAATTTCACCCGTACAGGCATTATGGTTCATGCTTATCTAATGTATGGATTTCCAACTCAATCGGCTCAGGAAACCATCGACTCGCTTGAGGTTGTCCGCCAATTGTTCGAGGCGGGTGTTGTTCAGTCTGGCTTCTGGCACCAATTTGCCATGACTGCCCACAGCCCGATTGGCCTGAATCCACAAAAGTTTAAAGTAGAGCGCGAAACATACGAAGCCGGAAGCTTTGCCAACAACGACCTGGTACACTACGATTCGGTTGGTTGCAAGCATGAACTGTTTAGTGAAGGCCTGCGCAAATCGCTCTTCAACTACATGCACGATATTGGTTTTGATTTGTCGCTTCAGGATTGGTTCGATTTTAAAGTTCCGCGAACAACATTAGCCCGTGACTTTATCAGGCAGGCAATCGACTCACAACAAATTGAAACGCCAAGTGAATCGGCTCAGATTTACTGGTTAGGCGGAAAACTGACCGTTAACTACTTCACCAAACGAAGAAAAAAGAAAAGCTTTGAAATGGCTGAGTTAAGCTTTTCAAACCGGAGCGAGGAAATCGTCATCCAACTAAAAAAGCCGGAAGGTAGTTGGCTGGAGGAACATCTGCCTGAGCTATCGGTCAGCAACGCCAATCCAACAAGCTACAATCAACTAAAAACAGCTTTCGAAGAGCAAACAGGGGGTGATTTCTTACTATTTTGGAACAGTCCGGCAATCATAACCCTGAGAGAAAACGGCTTAATAATTCTGTAAATCGATAAATCTTCATTCGTCGGCATACCCGCTCTTCGTAAACTGAAGTTTAGCATTTACCCCTTTTCCCTGTTTCGCTTTCGCCAATCCACATGCAGCCCATATCTTTGCCTCCCGAAAAAGAAACCAAATATGATCGACTTTAAAATTAATACCGAACGTTGCATTCAATGTGGATTGTGTTCGCAGGAATGCCCTATGATGATTATAAACGGGAAAACCGAGTATCCCGAAATTAAAGAAGGCAAAGAAGGCCAGTGCATACGCTGCCAGCACTGTTTGGCGGTTTGTCCTACTGCTGCACTCTCAATTTTGGGTAAAAATCCCGACCAAAGCGAGCCGGTAACCAATGAACTCCCAACTCCGGAGGAAATGGGCCGATTAATCAAAACAAGGCGTTCGATCCGCAAATTCAAACCCGAGGAACTAGCTCCGGAACTAATCCACGAATTGGTTGAAACAACTGCCTTCGCTCCTACCGGACACAATAAAAATGCGGTACTGCTATCGGTAGTAGACAACAAAAGCGACCTAGCCAAATTAAGAACTTTAGTTTACGACAGCATCAAACAAGCGCAGGACGAAGGACGACTGCCTGCATCCCAGGCAGTGTTATTCAACTTACAACGACTTTGGGCCAGCAAACAAATCGATGTGCTTTTCCGCGATGCTCCTCACCTCTTAATCGCTTCAGCCCCCAAATCAATCACAACTCCCCTAATCGATAGCAGCATTGCGCTCAGCTATTTTGAACTGTTAGCCAACAGCAACGGCATTGGCACACTTTGGAACGGCATGGTAAAATGGGTGATCGATGAAATAAACCCGGCACTGGCCCGTCAAATTGGTATTCCTGAAGATCATGTAATCGCATCGGTCATAGTCTTTGGCAAACCAGCTGTTAAATATGCGCGAGCAGTACAAAGCGAAGGATTAAACCTGAATCGAATCAGTTTTTAAATGATTGATCCACGAGGATCATCGATCTTTGCTCTGAAAATACAAAAGAGTACTCGCGTTTTTGGGAATACTCTTTTGTAATCTACTGTGTCCTATACTGGGTTATTTTTCTTTCAAAATATCGCGAATTTCGCTCAAAAGTACTTCTTCCTTGCTTGGTGCAGGTGGAGCGACAGGTTTAGCTTCTTCCTTCTTCTTCAGACTGTTCATTGCTTTTACCATCATAAAAATTGCAAAAGCAATAATCAGAAAGTCGATTGTCGTCTGGATAAAATTACCATACATGATAGATGCTCCCTTGGTAACAACTTCGCCTGCTTCATTCAACACATCCTCCCGAAGCACCACTTTTAATACTTTAAAATCGGTGCCACCAAGAAGAACTCCCAAGGGAGGCATCAGGATGTCGTTAACGAACGAGGCTACAATTTTTCCAAAAGCACCACCGATGATGATACCAACGGCCATATCAACCACATTGCCTTTCATGGCAAAAGTCCTGAACTCTTTTACAAAACCCATAATCGCTAAAATTTAAGGTGAAACTAAGATTTATTAATCGTAAAAGAAGATATGACATTTCGTCAATAAAAACAATACCAACAAATTACAAAATAAGCAGATAAGGAACGTGTTGCCGGAATAAGCATCCGTGAAAAAAACTATCTTTGTAGCCCGAATTAAGAAATCGAAAAATAGACAGCATGAGCCAGTATAAACGTACTCTGATTACCTCGGCCCTTCCCTATGCAAACGGGCCGGTGCATATTGGTCACTTAGCCGGTGTATATGTTCCGGCTGATATTTATGCCCGTTACCTGCGCATGAAAGGCGAAGAAGTGCTTTTCATTGGCGGATCGGACGAGCATGGTGTACCAATTACTTTGAAGGCCAAAAATGAAGGCGTAACACCACAGGATATCGTTGATAAATACCACAATATCATTAAAGATGCATTTGCCCGCTTCGGCATTTCCTTCGATGTTTACTCACGTACCAGTGCACCGGTACACCACGAAACAGCGTCGGAGTTCTTCAAAACGCTATACGAAAACGGCAAGTTCGTTGAGCAAACCTCCGAGCAATATTACGACGAGGAAAACAAGCAATTCCTGGCCGACCGCTACATCGTAGGCACTTGTCCTAAATGTTCGTTCGAGAAAGCTTACGGCGACCAATGCGAAAGCTGTGGTACTTCGTTAAGCCCTACCGAACTGATCAATCCGAAATCGATGATCAGCGGCAACACACCGGTTTTGAAAGAGACTAAGCACTGGTACCTGCCGCTTGACCAATACGAAGGCTGGTTGAAAGAATGGATTCTGGAAGGTCACAAAGAGTGGAAATCCAACGTTTACGGTCAGTGTAAAAGCTGGATCGACAGCGGACTGCAGCCCCGTGCCGTAACCCGCGACTTGAACTGGGGTGTTCCTGTTCCGGTTGAAGGTGCTGAAGGAAAAGTGCTGTACGTTTGGTTTGATGCGCCTATTGGCTACATTTCAGCGACCAAAGAATTGACACCTGATTGGGAAAAATACTGGAAAGATCCGGAATGTAAAATGGTACACTTCATCGGAAAAGACAACATTGTTTTCCACTGTATCATTTTCCCGGCTATGCTGAAAGCTGAAGGAAGCTATATCCTGCCTGACAATGTGCCTGCAAACGAATTCCTGAACCTGGAAGGTGATAAGATTTCAACTTCGCGTAACTGGGCTGTTTGGTTGCACGAGTATTTGGATGAATTCCCGGGTAAAGAAGATGTGTTGAAATATACACTGACAGCTAATGCTCCTGAAACCAAGGACAATGATTTCACATGGAAAGATTTCCAGGCACGAAATAATAACGAGCTGGTTGCCGTATTGGGTAACTTCGTGAACCGTGCTTTGGTTCTTACTCAAAAATATTACAACGGTGTTATACCAGCACTAGGCGAAACCAATGAAGTTGACCAAGCTGCTTTGACTGAAATTGCCAAACTGAAGGGTGAAGTTGAAAAGAGCCTGGATAGCTACCGTTTCCGAGAAGCTTTGAAATTAGCCATGGATTTGGCGCGCTTGGGTAACAAATACCTGGCTGACGAAGAGCCTTGGAAAGTCGTAAAAACAGATCCTGAACGTGTAAAAACAGTGATGAATATCTGCTTGCAGATTACCGCAAATCTGACCATCATGTTAGATCCTTTCTTACCATTCAGCATGGACAAACTGCGCGGTTTCATCAATTTGGAAAAATTGGATTGGAGTGAATTGGGACGAACTGACTTGTTGGCTGAAGGACACCAAACCAATAAGCCAGACCTGTTGTTCGAAAAAATAGAAGACGCTACAATCGACGCTCAGGTCCAAAAACTATTGGATACAAAAAAAGCGAACGAGGCAGCTGCAGCTGTTGCAAAACCGGCGAAAGAGAACTGCTCATTCGACGATTTCATGAAAATGGATATTCGTACCGGTACAATTTTGGAGGCTGAGCCTGTTGCTAAAACAAAGAAGCTGATGAAGTTACTGGTTGATACCGGTATCGACAAACGTACACAAACGTACAGTAGTTTCGGGTATTGCCGAGTATTACAAAGCGGAAGAAATTATCGGGAAGCAAGTTTCTATCCTTGTCAACTTGGAACCACGCAAATTGCGTGGAATCGAGTCGCAAGGGATGATTTTGATGGCAGAAGATGCTGATGGTACCTTGAAGTTTGTTTCGCCTGAAAGTAAGGTTAAAAACGGATCTGAAGTACGCTAATCAAAGCAACCACCAATGATCAGAGTAACACGTACTAATTCGCAAAACGTTGACTTTATCAAATTGGTAAAAGAACTCGATGCTGATTTGGCTGTGAGAGATGGCGATGACCACGCTTTCTACGCCCAGTACAATAAAATTGATCTGATCAAACATGTAGTTGTTGCTTATATTGATGAAACGCCAGTTGGCTGCGGAGCAATAAAAGAATACGCTGAAGGTGTAATGGAAGTAAAACGCATGTTTACTGCACCCAATCTTCGAGGACAGGGAATTGCTTCCGTTGTATTAACCGAACTGGAAAAGTGGGCTTCCGAATTGGGCTACCCAAGATGTATTTTGGAAACCGGTATTA
>QKCF01000205.1 GCA_003246935.1 Sunxiuqinia sp.
GAGGTTTTTTACCATGCCCAAATCGGAGTTGAGGAAAAAGCTACCTCCGGTTAGGGCAACGTTCTGGGTTAACGACAGCGCAAAGTCTGAATTGAGGTATTCGCGTTGTACGTATTCCTCCTCGTTGGTTTGAAAGTTGTACTCACGGGTTCTGTAGCGGTTAAAGTCGATGGGGGTTGCCGACAACGTAAGTGTCGGAAGCCGGTCTGCTTTGTAGTAGCGATACTCCCAATAGCTGGCTCTGTACATATTGGCGATTCTGAATGCATCGATTGAATTCTTGGAAGCCATTTCAATAGCATCGTCCAGACTCATTTGTATTTTCTTGTCTTGGGCAAAAGTATTATTGAAAAGACTGCAGGTCAGGAGGAAAAGTGCAATATGTTTCATGGTTTTGTTTTTATCATTATTGGTCTTTCAAATAGGCGGTTTTACTGGCGAAGTGATTCTATCGGATCTTTCTCTGCTGCTTGTTTGGCAGGCAGGTAGCCAAATGAAATACCGACAAGCGCGGAGACGCCAAAAGCAATGAATATGCTGAAAAAGGAGACCACTGTTTTTATCTCGAACAGGGCTGTGATGGTCTTGGATAGTGCAACTCCGAAAATGATTCCGATGATTCCGCCGGAAATACTGATCAGGGTTGATTCTGCAAGAAATTGGGCAACGATATCTTTCTTGGACGCTCCGATTGACAGGCGCAAACCTATTTCGCGAATCCGCTCCAGAACAGATGCCAGCATGATATTCATGATGCCAATTCCGCCAACGATTAGTGAGATGCCGGCGATGGCTCCGAGTACAATGTTGAAAATGTTTTTGGTACGTTGTTGTTGTTTCAGTAGTAACTCGGGGATGGTGACTTCAAAATCGTACAATTCGGAATGGCGCCGTAGGAGCATTTTTTTCACCACATTGGCTGTTGCGCTCAGCTGCTCGGTTTCCTTCACCTGAATGATGATTTTGCTGAGTTGGTTGATGTCAGGATCTTCGTCAATTGCATCGTCTTTTTGTTCCATACCACCAATGATGATGACACCGCCGCCACCACCTTTGTTTGAATTCACCTTTTCAACCTCATCGGCTCGGATCAGTGAGCGGTCTTTGAAGCGAAGCAGGAGGGTCTGAACCGGTATGAAAATTTTATTATCGGAACTGCTGATGCCCATTTCGTCGGAAGCCGAAGCTGTAAAATCACGCCGTTCGGCGACGCCGATAACCTTCAGCCAGATTTTTCCACATTTAATTGATTGGCCGATCGGATCATCCTGTTTGAAAAATACTTCCCGGATATTGTCGCCAATAACGCAAACCGGTTGCCCCGATTTGCCCTGAAAGTCGTTGAAGGTTTCTCCACTTTGCAGGTTGATGTTGAATAGCTCGAAGTAATTTTCATTGGTTCCTTCCAGAACGACCGGTTTACTTTTTCCATCGACCATTGCCGAATAGTTTAAGGTTACAAGCGGGGAAACTTTATCCACCGAGGGGATGATTGTATTGATTGCTTCTGCATCCCGCAGTGTGAGTCCCTTGGAAAATTTCGTGGTAGAACTTTTATTTTCGGAGTCACTGCTATTGTTGTCGTTCGTTGTTAATTTCGAAGGGGTAACAATGATGTTATTGACGCCGACCATTTTGATTTGTTCCAGAATTTCCTGCTCAGCACCGTTGCCAATCGCCATCATGCTAATGACGGCTGCTACCCCGAAAATGATACCCAGTGCTGTGAGTAGTGATTTTACTTTATTCGCAAATATTGCCTCGATGGCGATGACAATATCGTGCAGGTATTTTTTGATAATCATATAAGCAGAGTTTAGAAGTGGATTTAATTACTGATAATTACGCTGCCGGATGGCACCGGAGGTACAGCATCGGGCTTTTCGTCCTTCTTCATTTTCTCAGCTTTCGATAGTTCCTCTTCAGCTTTTTTTCGTTGTTCTTCTTTTTCCTGCACCATTGCCTGGTATATATCAATTCCTTCGAGTGATAATTCCGGACCTTCTTCCGGCTCATTAAGGCAGACGATATCGCCTTCTTTCAATCCTTCAGAAACCACAACATAGTTCTCGTTTGATTCGCCAAGTTTGACGATTTGGCGTTTGATGTTGCCATTATCGACGCAGACATATTGCATGCTGTCGTTTTCAAACACGGCGTCAATCGGAATATAGAGCGTATCTTTGTAAAGATTGGTGTAGACGATGTTACTTGTTGTCATCGCTGGTTTCAGGTCTTTGTCGGCACCAAAAACTTTTATTTTTACTTCGAAGACCTTCGCGTCGCTATTGGGCATGCTTTGGCCGATATTAGCAATGGCGACCACTTCTCCGGTCATTTTTTTGTCCGGAAATGCATCGATCCCGATGTCGGTTTTTTGGCCTTCTTTGATTTTGGAAATATCAATCTCATTGATGTAAGTTCTGGAAATCAGGTTTGTCATGTCCGGGATCGTGGCGACTGCCCCGTTTCCTCCAACATCCGATCCAACCTTTGTGATGCCCCAAGGATTTTTGATGTAAGTGACAATACCGGCTTTTGGGGCTGTTACGATTAGCGAGTTGTAAAGATCTTCCAAACCTTGATAACGCTCTTTTAGTTGACGGAAGTTGATAAATTGTCGGTTAACGTTATTTTCTGCCTGTTTGATTTTTAGGATATAGGCATTTTTTTCCTGTTCGAATTTTCGTGCGGCTTTGTCGTAATCCATTTGTGCTTTTTTCTGGATCGATGGTGACTCGTAAATCGATTCTTTTACAATGATGTCTTTTTCTTCCATATCCAGGCCCGCGTTGGTAATTGCGTCGCGTTGGTTGGAAAGGTTGAGGTTGGAGTCAATTTTTGCATCTTCATACTCGGTGAAGGCTTTATCCATTTCATCCTGCACCTTTTTGATTTGTTCCTGCACGGCTTCAGGGTCAAGTCGAGCAATAAAATCGCCCGAATCAACATAGGTGCCTTCTTCAACGAGTTCGGTTATTTTCAAGCTCCATATTTGTAAGCTTCGATCAGAAAGTTTTGCCGGGACGGGAATGCTTTCTTTGTTTTCTGACTCGATTTGTCCGGAAGAGTAAACTTTTACCTGAAAGTCGCCGCGTTGGACTTTAGCAGTAAGAAGA
>QKCF01000020.1 GCA_003246935.1 Sunxiuqinia sp.
TGTACTGAAAGAGCGTTACGAGGAAGCGTTGACGGTGCCAAAAGTAATTGGTTTGGTTTTGGGAACGCGTCCCGATTGTGTGACGCCGGAGGTGCTGGATTATCTGGAGGAATTATCGCAGAAGTGTTACGTGATGGTTGAGTTCGGAGTTGAGTCTGTAAAAGATAAAACGCTGCGCCGGATTAATCGGGGACACGATTTTGAAGAAGCCGAATGGGCTATTCGGGAAACAGCCAAGCGAGGTATCCATAATTGCGCTCATTTGATCTTGGGTTTGCCGGGAGAAGATCGGAATGATTTTCTGAATCAGGCGAGGGAGATCTCGAAATTGCCGGTAGAAAACCTGAAATTACATCAACTCCAAATTCATAGGGGAACACGGATGGCGGTGGAATACGAGCAGCAGCCTGAAGATTTTCAACTGTTCACTGTAGATGAATATATCGATTTGGTTGTTGATTATCTGGAATTTCTGAATCCGAACATTATATTGGAGCGCTTTATCAGTCAGGCACCCAAAGACTTGCTTGTCGCACCTAAATGGGGATTAAAGAACTTTGAGTTTGTAGCTAAGCTGGAAAAGAGACTGGCCGAACGCAATACTTGGCAGGGACGTCTTTTCATTGAAGAATAACAAGACGGTTAACGCTCAATCAGAAAACGTATTCTCTTTAACCAAGAGGCAGCTATTTTACTATCTTTGCGCCGCAGACCGCTCTATCGCTGTCCTGATCTTGTATCAGGAGAGAGGAAAGTCCGGGCAACGCAGGGCGCCATGCTTCCTAACGGGAAGATGGGCGAAAGTTCATTCCAGTGTAACAGAAAATAACCGCCCCGAACTAGTGTCGGGGTAAGGGTGAAAAGGTGAGGTAAGAGCTCACCGGTTTTCCGGAGGTGACTTCGGAAGCCGTACACGACATGGGTTGCAAGACCAAATATATCACGGTTGGCATTTGCCGGCAGGGTTGCCCGCCCTGTTCTGTCCTTTGGGACAGTTTCGAACTTGTTTCGGGAGTCGTGAGGGGTAGGTTGCTTGATTGCAACAGCAATGTTGCGGCTAGATAAATGATAGAGGCTCAATCTCGGTTGAGTACAGAACCCGGCTTACAGGTCTGCGTTTTTTAGAAAACAATCTTCAAAAATATAGTTGGTGTAAATGGTACCGCGTTTGTATAAACTTTCACTGCATTAAATTCGGGTGATAGGTTTATGCTGCGCAGGTGATTGTAAGATAGGTTATTGCGGTCGAATACATTCAACACGGATACCCCAAATTCAGTTTGAGCCTTTGTCCAGTTCAATCGATAAGTTAAAGCAGCATCAACGCGCTGATAATTGGTTGCAACATTGTTGTTCGGAAAAGCCTGGCGGATAAGTTCCAGCCCTGATCCGTAAACAAAATCAGATGAAAAATAGAATTGTTTGTAGTTGAAGAGGGCTGCAATTTTGAACTCGTGTCTTTGGTCGTTGACGGCAGGTGAGAAGTCAGGTAGTGATTCTCCTTCGAGGGACAAACGCTCAAGCGCTTTGCTCCAATTGTAGCTCATCCAGATTGTTTGATTGCCGAAATCTTTTCGCAAGTAGGTGTTAATACCATACGCTTTTGCATCACCCGAATAACGGATATAAGCCGAATTCCATCCGGGCACTGCATTCTGATGTTGCTCAAATACTTGTCGGCTCAGGTTATTGGTCTTCTTGAAGTAGCTTTCGATATTGGCTGTAAAAGTATTTTTGTGAAAATTTAAGCCAACGCAGTAGTGTGTGGCGTTTAGTACGGGGACTGAATTGGCACTGGTCACCCAAAAGTAGTTATAGTTATTGTCTCGGTCAACATAAGCTAGCTTGTACATAAATTGGTGATAACGACCACCTGCAGCATTTAACTTCAAATCGTTGGTCAATTTATACTGAAAGCTAAAACGCGGCTCTGCAATGAATTTGTTGCCTTCGTTAGCGATCAGAAAGCGGAAGCCTCCATCAATTGTAAGTTTTTTGCCAATAGGAAGGTGTTCGTTTACAAATGTATAAAGGTGTGTGTTGCGATATTGTTGCTCGTTGTTCAGACTGAGCGAGTCACCGTAAGTACTAATATTGACTAAACTGGCTTTATTGGTGTAAAATCCGGCTCCAAATGATAATTCTTTTCCGTCCTTTTGGCTCAACCTGTTTTCGTTACGAAGACTGTATTCTTCGGCCGAGTTGGAAAATTCCATATCATCATTCGTATTGGTTGAGCTCTCATCTCCGGGCTTTCCTTGTATGTACTGAAATGCCTCGCGAGAAAAAGACGATCTTGAAAACAGAAGCTGAGAGCTCAACTTCGCAGACCATTGTCTACTGTAAAACGCAGAGAACCCATTTTGCCAATTTTTTTCACGATCCGAGAATTCCACGAAATACGGAGCATCTGCTGTCGTTGAAGTTTCCGATGGCTGCAGCTTTAGCTCTTTACTGGTTGTTAGTTTATATTTGTCACCCCCAAGATACAAGCTAAAAAAGAGCTGGTCTTTTTCATTTAAATTGATTGTGTATTTGGCGTTGAAATCGCGGTAGCGATAATTGTCAGGGTAGACGTCGATACCGTTAAATCCGCTCTTCGTGTTGATTTGTTCTGTGCTGGTTTCGTCTTTTGAATGGGTAGGTGCGTAGATGTTGAAATTATTCGAGTTATATAAATTGTAATAGGTTTGGCGATAAGCAAGCACGAGCGATGACTTTTTGAAAAGCGGCATTTCAACCATTCCGTTTGCAGTAGTTGCATTTAAGTTGAAACTAACGGTTGGCTTCAGCATCGAGCCGTTTTTCCCGATCATTTGCACCAGACCTCCTACGCGGTTTCCGTATTGTGCAGGGAAACCACCTTGGTAGATATTGATATTTTTCACCAAAAAAGGATTGATAACGCTAATGCTGTTGTTGTAGTTTTTTAACCCAAATAATGTGAACCCATCAAAGGTCATCAGACTTTGTCCTTCCTGACTTCCTGAAAGTTGCAGATCTGAACTTTGCTCGTTTGTGGCCTGTATGCCGGGCATTAATCTCAGCAGGTTGAAAATTGAGTTGTCGCCCTGCCCCGGCAGGTATTGGGCAATGTTGTGGTTTATCCTCATGTTACCTGCCGCTTCGCCAATCATGGTCGAACGGTCGATCAGGTGGTTCTTTACCTTAATTTCGGGTAAAGGAGTAATCGAAGGCTTTAGTGTAAATTTTTGATTGATGCCGGTGTATAAAACGGTATCGAAAAGGAAATACCCCAGGTGTGATATCTGTACATGAAATGAAGTATCGGCAGACGCTATAAAATTAAAAGAACCAGTTACGTCGGCAACCAGTTTTTTTTTGTTTATGATGATGTTGGAATAGGAGAGTGGCTCCCATGTTTCGCTTTCAACAATCTGCCCCGAGATCTGGACATCACTCTGGTCTCCTTCTTTATTTGTCTTTAATGGGATGATGATGAATACTTCTCCCGTTTTCTTTAGTTTGAACGGTAAAGAGTCTAACAAGTAAGTGAGTGTTTCTTCGTGACTATCGAAAGCTTTGTGAGCAGTGATCCTATATTTCGACAATTCATTCTCCGTATAGGATAACTGAAAGCCATATTGATCACGTAATTGATGTAAAACTTCATTGAGTGGTTTGTTTTTCACATCAATCTTCACTGTCGTGTCAGGTTGTGCCTGAACCGTTAACCCCAGTAAGATAAACAATATCCAGAGTACTCTTCCGATCATTCCCAAGCATTACTAATAAGGTAAACTTTGTCTGATTTTTTCTCGAATTTCAGACCTGCGGCCGGACATACAAAACTTAGAACATCTTCAATTTTTGATGATCTGTTGAAATTGCCGGT
>QKCF01000357.1 GCA_003246935.1 Sunxiuqinia sp.
TTTTTCAATCTGAGAGATTGCAAGCTCAGTGAAAACCTTCCATGATTTTTCGTCCATTTCTTTGGCTTGACTTTCTTTTAAAATGTGACTGTCACAAAGAAATTTTGTGAGAAATTCAAAGCCTATCATCAGCCACGAAATTATTTCTCCTGTTCTGCCATATCCCGAAAAGTTTTCTTCAATAGACATATTCCTGTAATGCAGAAATTTTAATTTGAGTTTATTTGGAAGTTGTTCAGTCTGAGGAATAAGCCATTCAATATACTCACGCATAAAGGCTGTGAAATACCCTTCTGCCGCAAACTGCTGTGAGCGGCTGAGATAATCCGAAACTGGGATATCATTCGGCTCAAGCTCGACGATAAAATTCCTTGCAGTACCCGACTGACCGATTGACGGAAAATCTTCGCCGGTGACAATTACATTACCTCTCGGCGCATATCCACCTCGAATTGTAATGTCAGAAGTCATCCTGTCACGACCCGTTCTGTCACCATATCCACGAGAAATAGCCTGCATAATCTGCTCCATATTCTGACGCTCCCGAAAGTTTGTTGCCGGGTGAAAATCGTCAACCACAGTCAACACATCTTTGAGGATATATCCCTTTTTCTCAATAGCATTTGCGGTGTCCTTAAAGCTTGACGGGAGCGACGATGAAGTGAATTTTCCAAAGAATGAAAGAGACAGCGCCGCAAGTGTTGATTTTCTTGACTGCGTTCTTCCGAGATAATAAAGTACAAACGACGGTTCACAGCCTGCCTGTCTGAAAAATTCATTCAAGGGTGAAAGAAAAATAGATGCAATAACAGGGTACATCACCTTTGGTTTCGCAATTCTGAAAAAGTCACAAACTGCATCCGAAACACTGATAAAATTATTCTTTTCTCCCGATAAATTATATTGTGAAAGTTTATTATCAAGTCGGACCTCTGCATTATCACAGCCGATTACTCCGCCCCCATGAAGATAACACCACTTGCCGTTTATTTCACGCCATCCGGTATGGGTGAAAATTGTTTTCTGTACTGCGGATTTCTCTCCGACAGTGAACATAATGCTGCGAAGTGAATCTTTGTTAGATTGTGACGGGCAGTGAATATTCGCTTCAAATCCCCAGTTTGTTGTTATCCAGTTCATAGAAGCGGCGTCTGCCGCTTTTATTGTAACAGGTGGAAGAGTAATAAGGCTTCCTTCATCAAGTCTTTTCAAACCTTTTATGCGAAAAAATCTTACCTGTTCATTCCCGTCGTCATATAGAATATCCTCAACAGGAACATAGAATATCCTCAACAGGAACGGGCAAAAAATTTGCTATCGGAACGTTGCCTTTCGTTGTTACTCGGACAAGATTTCCGTCCTTCCAGCTTATAAATGGCATACCATCAAGGCAGTCATCAATTTCATCACGCTCACGGAATTCTTCTCCATCAAAAACTGGTGCTGCTGGTGTATATTCTGTCATCTGAACTCCTCGTATTATATAAAAGTAGTAGTTTTTAGAGTTCCTCTCCAAGAACTTTAAAAATTTGCTATACTGTAATGGATGCTGTGGATTGGTTTCACCTCCTACCGCTTGACGGTTTCAGAAAGGCTCCAACCACAGACCTTTACGAGTTTGTTAATTAGTTAGATACCGCCCGACGGTTTATTTAGAACGAGGTTACAAGACGTAAAGTGCCCTGTGGGTTCTTACAGTATCAAATAAACTTTGGAGGTATTGATATGATTTATGTCGGAATCGACATAGCCAAGGACAAGCACGACTGCTTCATTGTAAATTCCGATGGTGAAGTTGTGTTTGATGTGTTTACGATACCAAACAACATGGATGGCTTTCTTGATTTACTTTTTAAAATCAGAACTTGTGAGAAGGATGCAGACAAAGTAAAAGTAGGGCTCGAAGCCACGGGATACTACAGCTGCAACATTCTCGGATTTTTGAAAAACAAAGGCCTGCCAACCATCGTAATTAATCCGCTGTACACCAGTCTAAGCCGGAAGAGCATCAGTCTGCGTAAAACAAAAACAGACAAGGTAGATGCTCGTACAATTGCAAGTATGATAATGTCTGACGTGAGCTTAAAGCCCTACTCAGACAAATTGTACCACAACGAAGATTTAAAGTCACTAACAAGATACAGATTTGATAAAGTTATGCAAAGAGCAAAGCTGAAACAGTCGGTATCAAGGCTTGTAAACATACTTTTTCCCGAGCTTGAAAAGCTGGTTTCTACTCTTCACGGCAATGCTGTTTACAAACTACTATCCGAATTTCCAAGTGCTCAGCACATTGCATCGGCAAACCTCAAACATCTTACGCACTTGCTTAATACCGCATCTAAGGGTAGGTTAAGGGTTACTGCAGATGAAATTCGCGAAACTGCAAGAAAATCTATCAGCTCTTATTTACCTGCAAAATCACTGGAGTTACGCCATACAATCAAGATGATTTGTGAGCTCAACTCTGAAATATCCGAAATCGAAGCCGAGATTAAAAAGATTATGGATGTTATTGACTCTCCAATTTTATCAATCCCTGGTATCGGTCAGAACCTTGGTGCTATGATTATAGCTGAAATTGGTGACTTTTCTCGCTTTGACAATCCAGATAAGATACTTGCCTTTGCCGGATGCTCTCCATCAACCTATCAATCAGGGCAGCTATATTCTTCACATGCAAAAATGGAAAAGCGCGGCTCGAGGCACCTTCGATGGGCTTTAATCAATGCTGCTGCCTATGTCTGCAATTGGGAGCCAACTTTTTCAGCCTACTTACAAAAGAAGCGTTCAGAGGGTAAGCACTACTACGTTGCACTTTCCCATGCTGCAAAAAAGCTTGTGAGACTTCTGTACCACTTGGAAACCACAGGTGAAACATACCAAACATCATCCATTCTCTCTTGAACCTGAGCTAAAATCTAATACAAGCCAGCCGGCGCAGCGTACCCTTTACAAACCGAAGCAATCAAATGCTACAATTTTTTTTGAGGGTGTGCTGGGTCTACTTTGTCATTCTCTCCGTCACCCTCGCTAATACTAAATAGCATTTGATTGCTGTTTGTCAAGGGCGGCGAATTTTTTTGCACTTTTTTCATTTTAGGTCTTGACTTTTAATAGTTAGTCTTTCTGAAAATCTTACCCTATGTGTGAAATTTGCGGGTACATAGGATACAAGTTGCAATTACGCAGTATCTCAATAAAAAAGTTAAAAATTGCGGGTACAGATTTTGAATTCAAGGTTACAAAAGAGGGTACATTTCAGCATTAGCAAAGCCTGAAAATATGGCATTTCTCTTGAGTTGTACCTTGTGTAACCGCTGTACCCTCATTTTTCAGGTAGGGGTTAAGCCACCAGGCTTAGTTCATCATCCTTGAATGCCTTAGTCATTTCAGAGAGTGTTTCTTTAAACTCTTCCGTAAACTTCAATCGTTCCTCAATGCTCATCTCCAAATACTCATCCATAAGATACTTAACATAATCAAGTTTTAAAAGACTCTCAATAAATTGAGGCGATAGTTTCTCAAAAGACGTTATCGGCTTGTATTCATTCTGCCATTTGGTGAGCTTGTCCAGGTAATTAAGCATTGTCATCCAGGTTTCAAGCTCGGTGAGCTTTTCTTGTTTACATCTATTAAAATAAGAACTTTCATCAGCCGACACGATACGTACATTTCCGTCAATACTAAAATCGCTGGATAGTTTTTGTGCGGCTTCATAATTTGAAATTCCAAAATGCCTTGCAGCGAAGTCAATAATGTCACCATGGGCTCCACAGCCAAAGCAGTAGTAATGGTCGTGGTAAAGCTTCATTGACGGTGTTCTGTCATCATGGAACAGGCAGCAAATCATATCATTCTTACTATTCTTAACACCGTAACACTCTGCAACAGATTTTAAATCAAGCCTTTCTTTTACGTCGGTAAATATACTCATATGGCTTCACCACCTTCACCACCGAATATTATCTTGTACAGATTTTCTTCAGCAATGAGATACTTATTTCCCGCCTTGAACGCTGGGAGCTGTCCTGAAATACACATCTGACGAATGCGATATTCTGACAAACCGTCAATTAATTTTGCCGCTTCCTTGATTGTGATAATTTTCTTCTTTTCTGTCATACAATGACCTCCTGTTTGATGTTGGTTTCAGCAAAAGCTGACATGCGCCGTATTGCGCTATGTAAATCACTTATCAAGGGGAGCGGATTATTATGTTTTCAAGGTACTGTCTTCTTGCATTTATCGTTACTTTGTGTTAT
>QKCF01000363.1 GCA_003246935.1 Sunxiuqinia sp.
CAAATTAATAAAGCCAGTTTTTTCTAAAAACAGCAGCTCTTCGAGTTCCCATCCAAACTGAACGGTTAAGGCATCTTTTGCTTCGTCCTGAAGCTTATCGTCCTGATCTTCCTCGGCCATCTTCGAAAGCCGCCCCATCAACTTTGCAATGAAAAGCCCCAGTTCATTAATTTGATCCATTAAATAATCCCGTCTCTCCATATTATCGAATTTACACTTCTAAATTTAAGAACATCTTTTCACACAGAAGGCATTAATGCTCACTTAGAAGCTGAAAATTAAGAAACAAACTCTAGTTTTGCGAGGTTTGTTATATTTGCGAAGTGAATTAAAAGACTTGTGGCGCTACACGACAAAAATAATATCGATTATACTTGGTATACATTCCTCAAAGGAGACGAAGGTGCATTTACCCGAATTTATAACCAATATGCCGGAAATCTTTTTCTGTTTGGAAAAAAGTTCAGCACTGATGCCCAAATCGTGGACGATGCAGTACAAGAAGTATTTGTTGAATTGTACATGAAACGCGAAACCCTGGGAGAAAATATTCAAAATCTGAAAGCTTATCTTTTTGTTGCACTCAAAAATAACCTGCTAAAGAGATCTATTAAAGAAAAGAAAATCCCTGTTCTTTCAATGGAGAGCTTTAGTAACCTGGACTTCAATATTGAATATGACATCCAAGAAACGTTAATTAATTCTGAGATAAAGAGCGAAGCCAGCGAAAGACTATCCTCCGCGATTGAGCAACTATCCAAAAAGCAAAAAGAAATTATCTATCTGAAGTTCGAAGAAGAATTAGACTATCCTGAAATAGCCAAAATTTTGCAAATCAGCATAGAATCAGCCCGAAAACAAATTTATCGGGCCATAAAAACGCTTCGACAATCAATTGAATTACAAGAAATCAAAATTTTACTCTCAATCTTCTTCAAACGGAATTAAATATTCCATCCTTGTTTTCCCTGCTTCCTAATTATGCCATTGGAACCGGATTCTCGCGATAGACATTTTAGATCTATGTAAAATAAAAATTCGTTCCAAAAGTTTTTTATTCCCCTCCTGAAGAGAGCCATCAAAACTGATATGAATTCAAAAAATAATCCAAGCATAGATGAAAGCATCAGATAAACAAAACAGCCCCGCTTCATCAAAAACATAAAAATGTTTTTTCTCTTGGCAAGACTAACACAACAGAAACAGTGAAATTTAAAAAGAGAAAGCAAAAACAAAAAGTTAAACATTTTACTATTACAGCCGTAAAATACGCAGCTATACTACTCTTTTTCTGCTATCAGACTCATTCTAGCACGCCAAAATGCTATTCTGTGTTAGTCTAAACGAGTCAACAATTTGCAAAACACCCCACTATTTCGGCCAAAAATCGAGATAAATACTCGCTGATGGCCAGGATGTCATTATCAATGAAAAACTTTCAAAGGTGGAATACAACAAAGAAGGTACTATAGTCATTGATGAGCAACATGTAATTTCCCAGTCGCTCTCTAGCGTCAGTATGATGAACGAATTGCTTGTACCACCCCGAAAAAAATCATCTGTCATACTGGGGAATGAAACCGTTGCTTACCCTGATGCCTGTTCGCAGTTAGTTTTTGCTCCCACTTTTAAAGAAAAAACAAGAGTAGCTCTTCTTTTGCGAGAAGACTATTTTGAAGTAGTACGCAATCCTGAAAGACCTTTTACTGTGGCTACACAAATATCAAATAGCTACCACTTAACCAATATCATTTTGACAAAGCCTCTAATCGAACAAATGAAAATAACAAGGAGACTGAAGCTTCAAAAAAGAAACGACGCCGCTCTCCATATTCACACCCCCAAGATAACACCAAGAATCAAAACCATAAACACAAATATATGCTAAACTGAAAGAGCCAACAAGTGTGGGAACACACACTATTGTAATTTAATTTTTACTAACACTAAACGTATCTGACTTATGAAAAAATCAAGGATGGGTGATCCTTTCTACAGGAAGGATTCCAGGTCAATTCTACCAAAACTGAAGCTCACTTTTCTCTTTTCATTCCTGTTAGTTGTAACCAGCTGGGCAAATCCCTACTCTCTTAATTCAGCCCTAAACTTAAAACTAACAAATGGAACAATTCAGGAAGTTATCCAACAAATCGAGGATCAAACTGATTTCTTCTTTTTATACCAGGATGCAATTTTTGAAGGACAGCGAGTAACGATTGATGCTCAGGATGCTTCATTGGAAAGTATTCTTAAACAAGTTGCTGAGCAGACTGGCATCAGCTACGCAATCACCGATCGTAACTAACCACACTTAAAACAGTCGTCCAACAAACAAGATCGGTTAAAGGGACTGTTACCAGCACAAGCGGAGAGCCAATTCCCGGCGCAACAGTTGTGGTTAAAGGAACCAGCAATGGTACCATTACTGATTTCGATGGAAACTACATACTAAGCGATGTTCCTGCTGATGCAATTTTACAATTCTCATTTGTTGGAATGAAAACGCAGGAAGTTTCTGTTGCCGGGAAAGAACAAATCAATATTGCTCTAGAGGAAGAGACCATTGGTCTGGAGGAAGTTGTAGCCATTGGTTACGGCGTAGTTAAAAAGAAAGATTTAACAGGTGCTGTATCTTCAATTAAAACCGAAGAACTAGTAGAAAACCCGGTCGCTAACGTTGCTCAGGCCCTGCAGGGGAAACTAGCAGGTGTTGCCGTTACTGCTCAGGACGGTCGTCCGGGAGCAGAAATGAACATCCGTATTCGTGGTGGAGGTTCGATCACCCAATCAAACGATCCTTTGATCGTAGTTGACGGTGTACCCGGAGGTTCGCTAAGCGATATCCCTGCCGATCAAATTGAAACAATCGACGTATTGAAGGATGCTGCTTCTACAGCCATTTACGGATCCAGAGGTGCAAACGGAGTAATTCTGGTAACGACAAAAGGTTTGAAAACAAAGAAAGGAACGACCCAAGTTTCATACAGCGGCTATTACCAAACAAAAGAGGTCGTAAAAACCAACGAGGTCTTAAATGCTCAGGAATATCTACTATTCCAATGGAGCTACATGACCGCTTTTGGTGGCGCAGCAAAAGACGCGATGCCAAATTACTACGGATTGGGACCTGATTTCGGAAATCACTATGCGGACTATGCTAACGTTCCGGTTCACAACTATACGAAAGATCTTTTGAGAACCGCGATGACGCAGTCGCATAACGTTAGTGTTTCAAGCGCTACGGACAAGACAACAGTTTCTTTCTACGCCAATATGATCGATGACGAAGGGATCAAAATTAAATCCGGGTACAAACGTTACAATGCGAACTTAAAATTAGAGCATAAATTGTACGACAATGTAAAGATCGGCTTTAATGTTGACTATGTACAATCAACTACGGAAGGAAAGGAAGAAGTCACAAACGGCAAGGGAACACTTTTGTCCAATGCCTACGCGTTTGCTCCGATTGACTCTGAAGACATTTTGAGAATTGGGGGAACTGCCGATCTCACGCAAGCTGCCGGATTTGGTAACGGCGATGTTAATCTGGATCAGACCTACAATCCGTATAAACGGACAATGGACATCGAAAACATTAATTATGAGAATTCATTCAGTGGTATCGGTTATATCAATTGGGATATTATTGATGGATTGACCTTGAGAACCGAAATTAATGCAGGAAGGACCAACGGTGAAGAGCAATTTTATGACGCCGGCGTTGCTTTAGCAGATGAAAATAACAGAATACTAGACCGGGAAGCACAGTTAACATTAAAAAGAAAGTTTTTTTACCGTAATGCAACAACCTTGAACTGGCAGGTTAAAAACATTGGTGATGACCATAGCATGTCGGCACTGGTTGGATTTGAAGGAGGGAAAATTGAAACGACGAACACTCGAATTGAAGGTTTAGGCTACCCGGCAAATTTTGATTTTAAGACAACAATGGCAAAAATTCAATTTGCCCAATATGCCTATTACGACGAGGCTAGTGGTTTGTATGAAATCGCGAAACAAAATTTTGACTTTTACAATACTATTGACCAAGCATTTACTGCGACCGGCTTTTTTGGCCGACTCAACTATTCCTACAAAGATCGCTATTTGTTTACAGCAACCATGCGTGCTGACGGCTCATCAAAATTTGCATCCGGTAAACGTTGGGGATATTTTCCTGCAGGTGCCTTTGCATGGCGGGTTTCAGACGAGCCATTTATGGCAAACACACAAAACTGGCTCGACAACCTGAAAGTTCGGTTATCTTATGGAACTGCCGGTTCTGATGACATTCCTTACGACGCATGGAACGCCCTTTATGAAGTTGATTTTGCAGATAACGGGAATATCATCTACAAACCTAAAGGAGTTTTACCAAATCCCAACCTGAAGTGGGAAACGACTATCGCTAGGAACCTTGGTATCGATTATGGAATCTTCAATAGCCGCATTTACGGTACATTCGAATTGTATTGGAATAATACCAAAGACCTGCTAGGACAAGTACCGGTTAACCCGGTAACTGGTTTTACAAAGCAGTACCAAAACATTGGTAAAACATCGAACAAAGGGATTGAAATTTCATTTGGAGCTGATATTATCCGTCAAACAGACTTCAGCCTAAGCTTTAGCGCCACTTATAACTACAACAAGAATAATATCGAAAAGCTGGCCGAAGGTATTATCACTGATTATGGAACAGACTGGAACTCTGTATCAACCTTCCCTCGCAGAGAATTCTTATTTAAAGAAGGAACTCCTCTTGGTACGGTTATTGGCTACGAGTATGACGGATTCTATTCCACAGACGACTTTAATTATGCAGACGGCATATATACATTGAAGTCGGACGTTCCTGGCTATGAAAATTTCAGCGAAACCGGGGGCTATCCAAGTCCATTCACAGGGATGGTTGAAAACAGCGCCGGTGACGATATTTCTACACAAGTTTTCCCGGGTGCTTTGAAAATTAAAGACACGAACGGGGATGGTAAAATCACTTCGGATGATGCACATAAACTTGGAGAAGTTATTCCGCGCCACACCGGTGGTTTCAGTTTAAGCGGAAAATACAAAGGAGTCGATCTTAGCGCAAGTTTCTCTTATGCATTAGGAGGCCATGTGTATAATATTGCAAGCTTATTTAGCACACTTGGTAGTAAAGACTACTTTTTCGGAGCGAACCGTTTTGGATTTGTCAGGGATGCTTACAAGGTTTACGATTTCGATT
>QKCF01000397.1 GCA_003246935.1 Sunxiuqinia sp.
CATGCACACGAAGAATAGCTGATTGTGTAAAGCGGGTAATCAGGGTAAAATTACCCATGTCCTACATAGCACTAACCGGTAATAAAATCCGAACCGTCGTACCCTCCTGATCGTTGGATACTATCTTAAATTCGCCGCCCATCAGATCCACAACTTTTTTGGAAATAGCTAGTCCAAGCCCTAATCCCGGTTGAAACTTGGAATCCTGCGGCTCAAATTTGTTAAATCCCTCCAAGATAGAAGCAAGCTTCTCAACGGGAATGGTTTTACCCTTATTATTCACACGGAACTCTAGTTGACTGGAATCATGTAACTGACACGACAAAGTAATTCGTTGACCGACAGAATATTTAATGGCATTGTCAATCAGAAAACCCAGAACCTGCTTAATTCTGTATTTATCGGTGGTAAAAAAGTACGCCCTTGCCTTTGGATCTATCTGTACGTCCATATCCGACAATTGTCGGGTATCGTAACTTGTATTTGTGGAAAGTTCGTTGTGTAATTCGGTAAATAAGTCGTCGATAGAACAAATGCTGTATTCAAACTCAATGTCGCCTGCCTTAATTCGTGCCAGTTCCACCAAATCATCAATCAGTTTGAGCAGGCGAAAACCCGATGAACGTATGATCCCTAAAAAATAATTCCGTTTGGCTTCGTCCATGTTCTTTTCGCACACCAACTCACTAAAACCAACAATCGCATTGGCCGGGGTTCTGAATTCGTGCGAAATATTGTTTAGCAGTTCATTCCTAATTTGCTCCGGAATAAGGGATCGACTTTTATAATGACTAATTTCCGTCTCGGTTTCCTGTATTTTTTTTGACAGCTCGTCCTGCTCAGAAACCAACTGCTCGAATATGTGAATGGAAATTAAAATGCCATAAAAACTTTCATTCCTGAATACGGGTATAATATAGGTGTTTTGTTCCTTAATATAATTTATAACATCCTGAATAGTTGAACTATAATCAAAGTTCTTGTAAGGCAAACAACAATCAATAACTAACTTTCGGTTCTGCTTAAGTAAATCAATTGGAGTAACAATACCCTTAAAATGGTCGCCATCGAAAATAACCAGATAGCCAAATTGCGCCAACATACTTTCATGCTTCGCGACTCCTTCGAAAGCCTGAACAATAGGAAAATTTTTAATAATGTACTTTTCGAGAACCGAATTATATATTTCCTTCGATAGCATTAAAGGACAATTTAACTTTAAAGTCTACCTTGATAATTTCTTTGGACGAAATATAAGGAAAAACGTTGTCAGTCAATATTTTAACAATTTTTTCTTGATCAAGCTTCCGCAAAATAAGTTTATTGACGAAAATGGCTTCCACGCGTTCATCCGGTATTTCGATGTAATCAAACTCATCGGGAACCAGATACTCAAATGCCTTTGAAACCCCTATTTTACCCTGTGTGGTTTTTGAACCAACAATCAGAATATCTTCAAAAGGAGGCAGTTTAATTTGTTCGAAGCTTAGGTTAATCGAATATTTTGCGGTCAGTTCCATATCATTCATAGAAGGTGATTAATAAAACCCTTAAAAATAGTGCAAAAAGGGAAAATATCATAATTATTCTTACCTGCAACCGGCAAGGTGCCTGCAGCATGAAGTTTATGGGACTTCCGCTATACCATTCGCCGTACACTCGTGTTGCCATAAATACCCGCCTCTTCGGGTTAAGGAAAAGTTATGAAAACCTAATTGCCAACTGCTTCACCTGCAACCTTATACGCTTTTTCCCGATACAATGAAATGAATTCCTCTAACGTATCTATATCCAAATTATCTGCATCATCGCTTGAACTTATCAGAAATTCCGTAATAGATTTTTCAATCGACATACCTTCCTGATCACCTTCATAGCATACCAAACAAACAACTTTATAAGTTTGATCAAGTTTCAATAACTCCATATCCACTTTTTCAGAGAACCTTTGTCCTCTAATAACACTGAGAGCTTTAACGTGTGCTTCTTGAGTTATGGCAATAAGGACTAGGTTTAATAAGCCTTCATCACTATATGAACTAAGTATGGATTCATACTGTTTCTGAACGCTAAGTGATATTTGCGCCGAGAGACTAGGCATTTCTTTGTAGAAATGTTTTGCTACTTTTTCGCTGACGGTTTAAACATATTTCTTAAACGAGTTACTTTTATCTAAATTGGCAATAGATGTAATAATTCGCTACAAGTTACAAAAAACTCCTAAAGCTAAGTTACTTAACCTATACAGTTGTAAAGCAATAAGTGTCTTACAAGACATGGATTTTATGGGACCTAATACCGAATCCAATTCTCTGTTGTTCTCCCCCAAACCCACCTAGCTTTGCTTTCATCATAAAAACTCCATGCCTGTGTTAATTTGAGAAACTAGTTTTGAGTTGGTTGGAAGGCATATATATTCCGCATAACTACCAAACCTCATAAAGCTATGAGCAAATACTTTTTCTCCTATCTTGAATTCAGTCACTTTCTCACCAATATCCTCAACAATTCCAGATAAAACCAGCCCAAGTATTGATTTTCTTGGTTTTGTAAATCCAAAAGGTAAAACAGCTGGAATTTTCTGAACAAAAGATAGATTTAGTCTCCGAACAATGCAATCGCTTGCAGTTACCGATGTAGCAATTATCTTAATCAGAATTTCATTATTCTTTGGAGTCGATTTTATAATATCCCTAAGTTAAGTACTTCAGGTTCTCCATATTTTGTGCAAATCACTACTTTCATTTTCAAGTATCTCTGTTATGGTCTCAGTGCTGTGTTTAATGAATAATAACTTATCGGGTAACAGCGATCTGTCATCACATTACAACGTTCCCTTAAGCACCGCGCCATCTACTGCATACACCTGACCGGTAACATATTCGGACAAAGGCGAGAGCAACCAGGCTCCTAACGTAGCAAATTTGGATACATTCCCGCTTTTTTTCATGGGTATGGCATCTTCCATGAGCTTCCGCGCTTGTTTCAGGGAAATCTTTTCCACTTCGGCCTTTTTTGCGATAAGCCGGTCCACAGCCGGTGTTGAATGGTAACCCGGAGCGAGAATATTAAAAGTTACCCCCCGGTCGGGCAACTCCTGC
>QKCF01000433.1 GCA_003246935.1 Sunxiuqinia sp.
CAATGATACAAGTCTCAACAGATTGCCCTTGGCGGGGCAGAATTACTGGAATAGCCATAGCGGAATTTTATTTCGTTTTTTAGTTTCTGGTTCGGTTCTTTCTAGGTCTGTGCCGGATTACGCAAAGTGCATTATCCGACGATCATCAAACTTGTAATTACGTCGGCACTAATAATATTAGAACCTTCAAATTATGCGTTTAAACGATTACGGTTGTAAACTTATATTTTTAAACTTGTAAATACAAGTTAGAAATTGAATTTTAATATTTTTTCTTACTTTTGATCCATCATCAACCTACAACCCTTATTAAACGGGCTTTTTAGCAACAGCTAAAAGAAACGACACTAAACACAGCAAAAACATAATTGACAGCTTGTAAAGACAACACTATGGACGAAGGCAAACTACCACAATACAAAAAACTGTACGAGACACTCCGAAAACACATTCTTTCAGGCGTATACGAAGAAGGCAGCCTACTCCCTTCCGAGAATGAATTATGTGCTGTTCATAACCTGACTCGCCCAACTGTAAGACATGCACTAGAAGCATTAGTGCAAGACGGTTTCATCTTAAAGAAACAGGGTAAAGGAAGCATCGTCAGAAAGCCACCGCAAGACATCGGCATCCTTTCCATTTCGGGAACTTCATCGGCCATTAGCAAAGATTACCTGCAAACTCAGATTTTGCAGAAACCGCAAATCATCCCCTGGCCCGATCCCTTTCATTTTGAAATATCGGATATTGAACGCGATTGCGGATGCGTCTACATGGAACGTCTGCGAATTGTAAACGGGCAACCTGTTTTCTACGATATTAACCACATTCCGAATCTCAACCTGCCACGCTTCACCAGCCGAAATTTCGAGAATAAATCCTTATTTGAACTCCTCCGATCGCAGTACCAAATTGAAATTAAAGGTGGCCAACAAAAACTAAAAGCTTTGAAAGCTGATCAGAAAATTGGCAAAATTCTGAACATCAAGAAAGGAGACCCGGTGTTATATATCGAACGTAAACTACACACAAACAGGGAAAATTTCAACATCTATTCAACCATTTACTTCAACTCTGAGAAACACGCCATTTTCGGAAATTTCTAGGAAAGAAAAAAGGTGGACATCCGTGCAACCACCCCTAATTGCACTCTTCTTTCGAAGAAAGGATATCCACCGTGAAAGTTTTTCTCCAAATAACAAATATTTTACGGCTTCGTCAAGATATTATATAACAGGCAAAACAGTCGCAACTTTTTCCTGCAACAACTTACATCACATCAAATTTGAGCAGTTCGGCAAGCTAAAAAAATAACCTCTTCCTTAAGAATTATAAGAATCCGCCTTGTTTGCCCTTTATCCATTTATAATTCAGAATAAATCTGCATCTTTGTCTTTCATTTTTAAAGAGATCGAATAAGCTAGTTCAGACTGCTGAAAGCCGGTCTCGGAAAGGCAAAACTTTATTCACAAAGGCAGTTTAAATAACAATTCATCGATGAAAGTATTGAAATTTGGCGGAACATCCGTTGGAAGTATTGAGAACATGAACGCAGTAATGAATTTGATTACTGACGGAGAGAAAAAGCTGGTAGTGCTATCAGCAATGTCTGGAACGACTAATGCCTTGGTTGAAATCGCAGACTATTTGCATAAACGCAACAAGGATGCAGCATTGGTCCAAATCCTGAAACTGGAAAAGAATTACGAAAATATTCTGAAGTCGCTTTATAAAACTACTGAAGCGCAAAAGGCTGCCGAAAAAGCGGTAAAAGCTGTTTTCGACACTATTAAATCATTCACTGCAGGTGAATTCACAGACCTTGGCTCACGCACAATCGTTGCCCAGGGTGAACTCATTTCGACTGTTCTGTTCACTGAGCTCATGAAGGAAAACAAGTTCAAAACGAAATTACTTCCTGCTCTTGATTTTATGCGTATCGACGCAGAAAAAGCAGCCGACATGCACGCTATCAAACCTTTAATCGAAAAAACAATAAAGGCAACAGGCGACGCTGACTACTATATCACGCAAGGTTTTATTTGCCGCAACGTAGAGGACGAGATTGACAACCTTCAACGTGGCGGTTCAGACTATACAGCATCGCTTATTGGTGCAGCAATTAATGCTGATGAGATCCAAATTTGGACCGACATCGACGGATTTCACAACAATGACCCACGTTTCGTTCAAAACACCAAAAAGATTGAACAACTTTCTTTCTACGAAGCTGCGGAGTTAGCTTATTTCGGCGCAAAAATACTTCACCCGCAGACCGTATTGCCTGCAAAAATCCACAACATCCCGGTACGACTAAAGAACACCATGAATCCGTCAGACAGCGGCACGCTGATCACTCACGATTCAAGCGGTACCGGCATCAAAGCAGTAGCTGCAAAAGACGGCATTACGGCAATCAAGGTGCGTTCCTACCGAATGTTGATGGCTTATGGCTTTATGAAGAACCTGTTTGAGATCTTCGAGTTCTTTAAAACTCCGGTCGACATGGTTACCACATCGGAAGTTGCTGTTTCTGTAACGATCGATAATACTAGCAAGCTCCCAAATATTGTTCGCGAGTTGAAAGAATATGGAGAGGTTGAAGTGGACGAAAACCAAAGTATCATTTGTATTGTCGGCGACCTTATTGCAGATGAACACGGCTTTGCAGCCAAAGTATTCTCTGCCCTGGAAGGAATTCCAATCCGTATGATTTCTTACGGTGGAAGCCGCCACAACATTTCAGTTTTAGTTGCAACAAAAGACAAACAAGCAACACTGCAGGTCCTAAGCGACAAGCTACTTGCATAAAAAGCAAAACAATAAAATATGAAATAGCTCCGAAATTAATTCGGAGCTATTTTTTTTGTCAGAACAACAAGCCTCTCCCCCCAAGGAGATAGTCCCAAAGCCCCTCTCGCTGACAAAACATTAAAAACATTCAATTTATATCGCCAAAAATTTTCTGGAACAAGAAATAAGCCTACTTTTGTTGCTTACATTTTATTTTATACTGATTATGAACATTTTTGTAGGAAACCTCAACTACAATCTCACAGAAGATGATCTGAAAGAGATCTTTGAGGAGTATGGTGAATTA
>QKCF01000366.1 GCA_003246935.1 Sunxiuqinia sp.
AATAGGGCGTGAGCGGCGGATTGTTTGCCAGATGCTTACTCCGCCTCGTTTCCCGAAAATGAAACTGAGTCCGTATAACTTGTATTTTACTGGAAATGGTAGTTTGATGTCGCCTTGGATACCGCTGACCAGTACATCGGTGTCCCCGAGTTTATTCAACATGGGAACGATCTCGGTGGCACGTGCCAGGTGGCCGTTTCCGGTACCTTGTATGGCATATAATATTTTCAATTTTTCATTTTTCATCTGCTTTCCCTCTCTGTGTTGTAGTTAGAAACAATTTGCCATCGCTAATTCTCTGAATAGTGATTGGTAAACTTGTTTGTTGTCAGGTATTTCCGGGTCGTCGAGAGCATTTTCGTCTTCATTGTCTACATAATAAAGGAGTTCCCATTTCCCTTGGTTGTATTCTGCTGCAGTAAAGTGCTCGACCCAATCGCCGCAATTGATGTATCGTATTGTTTTGCCGGGAATCATTATTTGCTTATCCTTTGGGATGTGGGTGTGACCGCAGATTACCGTTTCGTAGTTGTTCGTGACTGCAGTTGCTGCAATTGCCTTTTCGAAGGCCGTTGGCTTGCTGTCGTTTGTGCTTTTCTTCTTTAGATTTTTATAAATGATGAATTCCCGGATTCCAAACGGTTTCAAGATGAGGTTGAGCCCGCTGTTGATAACCGTAAGCAGGCCGTAGGCTGCAGCACCAATTTTTGCCAACCATTTTGCTTTGTGGATGATGTGGTCGTAAAGATCGCCATGGAAAATCCATGTTTTCTTTCCGTTAAGGTCGAGAATCAGCTGGTTGACAATTTTCAATTTGCCAATCTCGGTTTGGTTGAAACGGCGCAAAAATTCGTCATGGTTTCCCGTGATGTAAAAAATTTGAACACCTTTTTCCATCATCTTGATGAGTTGACGAACCACCTTCAACTGTGGTTTTGGAAAATAATTCCGACTGAATCGCCATGAGTCAATAATATCTCCGTTGAGCACAAGCGTTTGAGGGCTGATTGACTTCAGATAATGCAAGATCCTTTTTGCTTTACAGGCGCGTGTAGCGAGATGCAAATCTGAAATGACGGCGATTTCTAGTTTTCTGGATTTCATAATCCTCTTTCATTTTATGCTACGAATATCTGGTAATGGTATTAAGCATCGATTAAGGGAAAATGAAATGGTGGTGAATTATTGTTGCTGAAAGTTAAATACTTAAGTGCTTTAGCGTTGGTTGCTTTTTACTGTTTTCTGATGATTCGGGGATTGGTTATAATTTCGCTTGCTTTTATGCGGGCGATAGTTTCTTATCAATCGGATAAAACTGTTAAGTTTGTCTATAATAATTCACATCCTGCTAAGTTATGATGAAATATTTTTGTGTTGTCTTCATCCTGTTTGGTTTCATTGCTTGTGGTGAAAAGGAGCTTCCTAAAGTTGAAATCGAGAGCTCAATGGGAAATATTGTCGTTGAGGTTGATATTATTCACGCTCCAATTACAGCTTCTAATTTTCTAAAGTTGGTTGATCAGGGAGTCTACTTGAACGCGAGTTTTTATCGTGTTGTTCGTATGGATAACCAGCCGCAAAGTCAGGTTAAAATTGAGGTTATTCAGGGTGGATTGAAGGATGATGCCCAGATCGAAAGGTATACGGCGATTGAACATGAGACCACGTCTAAAACGGGCCTAAAGCATAAGGATGGTACAATTTCTATGGCTCGTAACGAGCCGGGCACAGCATCGACTGAATTCTTCATCTGCGTTGGCGATCAGCCTGAACTTGATTTCGGAGGAAAGCGAAATCCGGATGGGCAAGGCTTTGCTGCTTTTGGTCATGTGGTTGATGGTATGGATATCGTTCATCAAATTCAGCAGCAAGAGGATGATCAGCAGTATTTAACAGAACCAATTACGATTTATAATCTGAAGCGGGTTCATTAGATACATACCCAAATTCGTTTTAAGCGCGAAAACGATTCGGTCTGAACAATAAAAATCAGGTTGGTCCGTCTTTTTTAAGTGTGCTTAAAAAGATAAACTAAATCTATTTCAATATTATTTATGGAAAAGTTGGCTGCGTCTGTGGGGAAATTGGCGATTCGTTTTTGGATGTTGTGTATGCTGGCTCTTGTAGTTGCTCCGTCCTTTGGAACGCCTGCGGGGGATTGTGTGAATGAAGAAAGCACGCTTGCTGAGCCGTTAGCTGCTGCTGAACCATATCGTCAGCGCTATAACATGTGGAACAATTATGCAGGTGCTTTGTATTTGTCTGGAGGCTTTTCCAAAGAGTTTAAATATGAAAGTGTGGTTGGGGGAAAACTAATTCTCGACTATCTGATTTCCGATAAAGTATCGGTAGGGCTTCAATCAGGGCTGTATCGACAAAGTAAAAAAGACGGCGGAGCTAAAACGCCCTATCTGGGAATGCGCTTAAGTTATCATTTTATGGAAGCAAGCTGGCGCCCGCGGCAAAATCACTGGAATGTATACGCAGGCGTTAGTGCTGAGATTGAAGCAGGAGGTGGGGAAAAAGATTGGCATGAGAAAAGTTTGGTTGGCGATCTGCACCTAGGGGTGCGTTATCGTCTTAGTGAATGCTTGTTTATATGGTCGGAAGCAGCGATTAATAATGTTTCATTCGGATTGACATTTGCTTTGTAAATCAGCCATTCGTAATCGTGGTTGTCCGAGACTCTCTTTTTATCATTAAAAAATCACGGAATTTTGGGTGTTCTGCAAAACAAGCAAGGGCTTGTTTTGTTTTAGTGCATGAATTTGTCAGTATTTCTGCTTGATGCAGGGCAAATAGTGGCAGATAGTTAAACGTTAATCTTCAGGCGGAAGCCTGTGTAAATTTTATAAAATCAACTACAATGAAAGAAACAACCGGAAAAGTAGCATTTAAAGGTGGTCCGTTGACCCTGTTGGGCGAAGAAGTTAAAGTTGGTCAAAAAGCTCCTGACTTTACAGTTCTTGGTGGTGATTTAAGCCCCATAAAATTGAGTGATTACGATGGGAAAGTACGTGTTTTAGCAGTTTACTTGTCTATAGATACAGGTACTTGTCAATTGCAAAATAAGCGTTTTAATGCAGAAGCGTCTGAGTT
>QKCF01000414.1 GCA_003246935.1 Sunxiuqinia sp.
AGGAATGCTTGGCCTTAAAAATGCACCGCAGAGCGATCGTGAGAAATGGACAATCACTAGTGTAAGCATCGAGACTTTCGCTGAAGCAGATCCAAGCCAGGTATATAAAACCATAGGCTTTGCAGGTTCGCTGATCAGCCTGACTGAGGATGGCGTTTTAGCAGCGATTAATGCACCTGTCGAAACAAAGGCTAGCGCAGCGCCGGTGACAAATTTCGTCGACGATAATTCAATCCCGGAATACCCGTTTACTGATCTTTCGCTGAACCCATTCTTTGAAAAGCCTGATTCAACGGCTGCAAACATTTTGATTGCAAAAACACTTCAGGAAAAAGCACAGGAAGCAGCCCATACCATTACCAAGTTGCGCAAGCGCCGCTTTAAAACGCTGGCTAATGCATACGATGAACAGTTACCCGACGGAAAAGCCTACTCGATAATGGTGAAAGAATTGGATAAGTTGGAGACAGATTACGTGGCGCTTTTCATCGGCAAAACGTTCAAGAGCACCTTCGATTACACCTTCGATTATATTCCGGGAGATAACTCAGTTTCGGGAGATGTGGTTTTTCGCTTCTCTGATAGCAAAGGGGTACTACCGAAGACGGATTTGAGTGGTAAGCCTGTTCAAATTGAATTGAAAAAGGTTGATGAATTAGCAGCAGCGCAGGCTAAGCAAAAGTCTGCGACAGCACCAGTAGTTAGCAGTCATGTATACTATCGCATGCCGGGAAAGGCTGATTTGCGGTTAATGAACGGCATTAATTTGATTGCGCTGACCCGTCTGGATGTGGCTCAATTCGGAACAGTACTTGCCGTTCCTGAAGAACTGCTTGATGGAAATCACGCGATCAAGTTCCATCCAACCAGCGGTGCTATCAAAAGCGTTGCGGTTATAAAATAAATTGAACCCGACGAATTTGGGAATGTTTATAGGGCAGAATAAGTTGTCTTGTTCTATTCACAAGAACATTAAAAACATCAAAATAAAAGAGCATGAGTAACGAAATTAGTAAACTGGAGCCGAAAGTGCTTTGGGAAAATTTTCATGCATTGACGCAAATTCCGCGTCCTTCAAACCATGAAGAAAAGGTTCAGGAATACGTTTATAACTTCGGCGTAGCCTTGGGACTCGAGACAATTAAAGATGAAGTCGGAAACATCATTATTCGTAAGCCGGCTACACCGGGTTTTGAAGATCGCAAAGGTGTTATTCTGCAGGCACATCTGGATATGGTTCCGCAGAAAAATGCCGATAAAGAACATGATTTTGTGAACGACTCGATTGAGACCATCATTGATGGCGAATGGGTAAAGGCTAATGGAACAACGCTTGGCGCCGATAACGGAATTGGTGCGGCGGCAGCGATGGCTGTGTTGGCATCGAAGACATTGGAGCACGGTCCGGTTGAAGCCTTGTTTACAGCAACAGAGGAAACCGGTATGGATGGTGCAGAAGGTTTGGAAGCCGGCGTTTTGGATGGTGAAATTTTGTTGAATATGGACTCGGAAGACGAAGGTGAACTATATGTTGGTTGTGCCGGTGGAGAAGATGTGTCGGTTACTTTTCAATATAAGAAGAAAGAAATGCCGAAGAATTACATCGGTGGTCGTTTGAGTGTGACTGGCTTAAAAGGCGGTCACTCAGGGATGGACATTATCCTGCAGCGGGCCAATGCCAATAAATTGTTCTTCCGGGTGCTGGATAAAGCATATGACAAGCACGAGGTTCGGTTGGTGAGTATCGACGGAGGAAGCCTTCGGAACGCAATTCCACGCGAAGCCTTTGGTGTTGTTGCGGTGAAAAAGAAAAAGTGGGATAAAGTATGCAAGTTAATTGCTTCGCTTGAGGAAACCATTAAGGACGAATTTGCATTGACAGATCCTAATATCAAAATAGAATTGGTGCCCGAGAATGTTATTGCTAAGATGATCGATAAAAAGAGTCAGTTGCGTCTAACGAAATCGGTGTTGGCCTGTCCGAATGGGGTAATCCGCATGTCCGATAGTATGCCGGGGGTGGTTGAGACATCGAGCAATATGGCTGTGGTAAAATCGGATGAATCGAAAAAGACAATCAGTTTGTACTTCCTGATGCGCAGTTCAGTTGACTCAGTTAAAGCAAACTTGGGGCAACGAATCAAAGCGTTGTTTAGCATGGCTGGAGCAAAAGTGAAATTCAGCGGTGCTTATCCCGGCTGGAACCCGAATATGGAGTCGCTAATTTTGAAAACTATGCAAGGTATTTATGAAGCTAAGTATGGTAAAATTCCTGAGATCAAAGCGATCCACGCCGGATTGGAATGTGGTATCCTTGGGGGGACTTACCCCAAATGGGACATGATTTCGTTTGGGCCAACGATTCGCTTTCCGCACTCTCCGGATGAAAAGGTTAATGTGCCGACAGTGGCTAAATTCTGGGATTTCCTGGTTGAAACCTTGAAAAATATTCCGGTGAAAGAGGAAGTAGAACTCTTGGAAGATTCAGAAACTGAGACTACAGATACTGAATTAGAATAGGCTTTAGAGTTAAACACAAATTCATAAAACGAAAGATCCGGCTTCCGAAGTCGGATCTTTGTTTTTGTAGGTGTTTATTTCTTCTTTCTGGTGTTAATCCCGAGGAGCGTATAAAGCGGACAATACTTCACAACTGCGGTTAAAACGAAAATAACTGCCACTACCATTAATACAATACCCAACGTTCCGCTTAAATAACCGTTGATGTACATAATTGCAATAATTGCTGCGATAATCACACGGATTAGTCGGTCGGCTGTTCCCATATTTTGCTTCATAATGTCAGAATTTAGATTGAACGAATATTGAGTAAGTCGATAGTTAAAGCATCTTAGTTGCCAAAATGTTCACAAAGCCAGGTAGATATATGTTCCATCATTCTATTCTTCTTTCCCGTAGCCACCACCACCCGGCGTTTCAATGACAAATTGGTCACCTGCAGCCAGATCGGTATTTTGGATCGAGGCTAGGTGAACCAGCTTCCCGTTTTCTTTACGGATATACTGCGTTCCTGCTTTCCCGGTTTCACCTCCGGCTATGCCATAGGGGCCTGATTGTCGTCTTTGTGTCAAGACGGAAAGATTGACAGGCTCAAGGAAAGTCAATTTGCGAATGATGCCGTTTCCTCCATGCCACTGGCCATTTCCTCCGGAACCTTGCCTGATGCTGAATTCATCTAAGCGAACCGGGTAGCGGTGCTCCAAAATCTCGGGATCGGTAATCCGGGTATTGGTCATGTGATGATGTACGGCATTTGCCCCGTCGAAGCCATTTCCGGCACCGCAGCCGCCGCAAATGGTTTCGTAGTAACCGAAATTTTTATTGCCAAACAGGGTGTTGTTCATTGTTCCCTGGCTCGCGGCCATTACGCCAAACGCTTTCAGCAAGGTATCGGTAAGGCGCATACTGATTTCAACATTACCCCCAACAACAGCCGGACAATTTGCAGGATCATCATCGAAATCAGGATTGAGCAAACCTGTTGGTAAAGTAATCGAAACAGGAGATAGAAGACCATCGTTTAAGGGAATAGGTTCGTTAAGTAACAATCGTAGAACATAGATTGTTACACTTTGGACAATTGCCCGTGTTGCATTCATGTTCCCCGGATGAACTGCAGCGCTACCCGTAAAATCGATTTTGCATTGTCCATCTTGTAAGTCTATTGACGCCTTCAGCGGGCTACCATCATCCAAATATTCCGTTGCCGTGTAGTTTCCGTTTGTAAAGAACGAAAGCCTTTCTTGTATTTTGTCAGCAGCGTGCTGTTTCAACCGGTCGAAGTATTTTGTTACAGTTTCTTCTCCGTATTGATCCACGAGTTCCAGTAGGGCATCTTGTCCGTTTTTGTTTGCAGCAATAGCGGCATTCAGGTCAGCCAGGTTTTCTTCTACCGAGCGCGAGGGGAAGGGTGCATTTAGCAGGATGCTGTGCATGCCAGCCCAATTCACTTGTCCTCTTCGGATCAGGTAGAATGGTTCTATGACGACTCCCTCTTCGATCAATTTTGTTGCGTTAGGAGGCATCGACCCAGGGCTAATTCCTCCAATCTCGCTGTGGTGTGCACGGTTGACGACAAACGCAATTCGTTTGCCCTTATGGAAGACCGGAGTGACCAAGGTCACATCGGGGAGGTGAGAGCCGCCGTATTTGGGGTGATTGGTTACGATTGTGTCTCCTTCGTCAAACGTGAAATGTTGTAACAGGCTTTGCACGCATACACCTAAGCCTCCTAAATGTACGGGGATGTGCGGGGCATTGGCAACAAGACCTCCGTTCGCATCGAGCAACGCACATGAAAAATCAAGGCGTTCTTTAATGTTTACGGATAAGGCTGTGCGTTGGAGCAGTGCACCCATATTTTCAGCGATTGCCATAAAACGGTTGGCAAAGAGTTCCAGTTCAGTTTCCTTGGTTTGTGATGATGTAGTTTGTCGTATCGATTCATCTTTTTGGAGAATAGCTGTTCCATTGTCTGCCAGTTGCAAATTCCAGCCTGCTTTTAACCAGGTCGTAGCATAGCTATCTAAAAAGAGCGCTTCTCCTTTTATCTGTGCACCGCTTCTTAGCGTGTCTCTGGTGTAAATTGGTGTTTTATTCTCTGTAAAATAATTAGCTTGAGGGGAATATGGCCGACTGCTTTCATTCTGCTTTTCTTTTCCCGTTGTTTTTACAGAACCAATTACCCGAATAGCTTCAACCTCTATTTTTCGGTTTTTTACTTGGTGACCGTATAGCTTTTGATATTTGTTGTTAAAAATCTCAATTATATCTTCGCCTTCATTATAAGGTATCTCCAACGAGCTGTCCTGTCCGAAGAATCGGAGGAAAATTAGTTTTTGGCGGATTTCGAGCTGTTTCTCGTCAAATCCTTCAGCTTTTAATGCAGCTAATGCCTGAGTTGCAATGGCGTCAAATTGATCGTCTATGTTTGTTTTAAAGCTCTCTAAACTGGCAAGAACCTGTTGTTCTGCAAAACGTTCAACCCGAGCTTGTCCGATGCCATAGGCGCTAAGTAACCCGGCATCCTGGGGTAGTAGAATTGTTTTTATTTGAAGCATGTCGGCGATGTCACAAGCGTGTAAACCTCCCGCACCACCAAATGCTACCAAGGCAAAATCTTTTGGGTTGTATCCTTTTGCAATTGATATTTTGCGAATAGCACCGGCCATGATTTCATTGGCAATCTCCACGAATCCACTTAGAATTTGCTGTGGATCTTGCTTTTTGCCACTCTTCTCCTCAATTGCTTTTATGAGTTCATACAATCGTTCCTTTGCTGCGGTGGGATATACAGGGATACTGAATCTGGAAGTATCCAAACGTCCGAGTAAAAGGTTAACGTCGGTAATGGTTAGCGGCCCACCTGCACCGTAACAGGCAGGTCCGGGGGAGGCGCCTGCACTTTCCGGGCCAACAACAAGTTTGTAGCCGTCGTAACTACAAATGGAACCTCCTCCGGCAGCGACGGTTTCAATGGCAATGGCTGAACTATTGATCAGAGAGTCACCAACTTCAAGTTCGAAGCGGTAATCAAAGTCCTGATTGTAGCGAGAGACGTCGGTTGAAGTCCCTCCCATATCGAAGGTAATCAACTTGTCAAATCCATTTTCGTGTCCGATACTCGATGCGCCAACGACACCTCCAGCGGGACCACTCAGCAAACTATCCTTGGGGTGAAAGTTACCTGCAGAAACCAGACTCCCGGCACTCGTCATCACTTGAAATTGCTTGTTGCCGATTTTGCTGGTAATATTCCCGATATAGTTGTAAATGATCGGAGCCAGGTAGGCATTTGCGACCGTTGTTTCTGCTCTGGGAACGATTTTTATAAGCGGGCTTAGGTTCGCTGAGCCGGAAATAAAACGGTAGCCCAGTTCTGTTAAAATCTCTTTGATTTGCTCTTCATGCACAGGGTTGAGGTATGCATTCATCAGGCAAACAGCAATCGATTCAAATATTTGAGGCTTTAGACTCTGCAGTTGCTCTTTCAATAGGTCTGTATTCAATGGTTGAAGAATACTTCCTTTCGAATCAATTCGCTCTTCTATCTCTATGATTTGTGATGGTAATTGTTTGCGTTTGACCACATTCATTGCAAAAATATCCGGGCGGGCCTGATTGCCGATATCTAACAGATCTTTGAATCCTTTCGTGATCAGAAATAGGGTTTTGGCTCCTTTGCGTTCCAGCAATGCATTGGTGCCTTTTGTTGATCCCAACTTTAGAATCAAATCGGGAAATTCTTCATCGAGTGCTGTATGGGTGAGCAAACGGGCACCTAAAATTGGTGCTTCCTCAAACGATGTAATTTCAAAATTGACTCCCTCTTTAAGCTGTTCTGAAGAAAGGGATGTTGTGAGTGTTAAATGGTTAGTTGAGGGATCAAATGACGTTACTTTTAGGCTGCCATAATCGTCGCCCAGAAGTTTAAAGGCAAATCCCCGGATAATGTCCTTGGTTAAGTTCCAGCTTTGGTGAATGATGAATTCACACGGTGCAATGATCTGACTGATACTGCCGCGGAGGCTACTGTTGCTGAGTACCTTTAGGCGGCTCTCGTTGCCATTGGCGTCAATGGCGATACAATCGGTAAATGTACCGCCGGTGTCTACAAAAAGCTGGTAAACTGGTTTTGTCATTCTTTTTCAACTCGTTGTTTTATACGATGACTAAAATACGATGAAAAGAGTTTACAGCATAAAGACAGACCTTCGAAAACTTCAATATTTAATGTGCTTTCAGCGGGTTGGGATTGATTTGTCGAAATTTTTTTAGCGAATTAGTTTTGAAAAAAAGGTGCATACTCAGCAAAGCGAATATCTTTGTGGGCTTATAAAATGAATAACATGCAAACTTGGTTCGAAGTAAAAGTCAAATATGTGAAAATTGATCAGGACGGTCGCGAGAAAAAGGTCAGCGAGTCGTACTTGGTTGATGCAGTTTCATTCACCGATGCTGAAGCCCGCACAATTCAGCAGATGCAGCAAATAATCCGTGGCGAGTTTCATATCGACAATATCAAGAAGTCAAATATCATCGAGATTTTCCCGGCCGAAAGTGGCGAATATTGGTATAAAGCACGTATCGCTATTGTCACAATTGATGAGAAAGCCGGAAAAGAAAAGAAAGTAAACAACTACTTCCTGGTAGCAGCTGATGATTTTAAAGAAGCTTTTCAGCGACTGGAGGAAGGGCTTTCCTATATTTTGGTTCCCTACAATACAACATCAATGGCATTAAGCCCGATTGTAGATGTGTTCCCATATTTTGCAGATGAGCAGCAACCACAAGATGTGCCTCCGCATTTGAAGCCTGTGCAAAAGGTTAACGAAACGACTGAAGATCTATTGGCTTCGGAGCAGTTTGAGGAGACAGAGGAAGAGTTTACTGCCGATGATGACGAGGCCGATTTTGATGACGACCCGCCGATGGCAGATGGCGAAATTGATGAAGAAACAAATGAATAAAAATAAACAGGCCCGTCTGATTCGCTCAGGCGGGTCTGCTTTTTTAGAGGAAACCACAGGATTACAATGCTGCTACACATGAAATGTGTTTAGCTAACATTCTTCAATTTACAACATTTACACACTAAAAAGCAAGTAGGAAGTGTTAAAAAAAACAGCACCTACCAATATTTCAATTGATAGGTGCTGTGTGAATATGCAGTGTTATTTGTTGCTTCCGTTAGTAAGGAATTTTACCTCCACGTTTACGTTCGGCTTCTTTTAGGAAGATTTTACGCATACGCAGCGATTGCGGAGTTACTTCCAGGTATTCATCATTACCAATGTATTCCAACGCTTCTTCCAGACTGAAAACAATAGGAGGAGCAAGCTTCACCTTGTCATCAGAACCAGAGGCACGCATGTTTGTCAGTTTTTTCGACTGGGTAACGTTAACTACGATATCGTCGGCACGGCTGTTTTCACCGATCACCATTCCTTCGTAAACTTCAGTTTGTGGTCCAATGAAGAATTTACCACGGTCTTGCAGTTTGTTCAATGCGTAAGCGAACGTTGTACCAGGCTCTTTGACAATCAACGAACCGTTCTGGCGACCTTCGATTTCACCTTTCATCGGTTGGTATTCAATGAAACGGTGAGTCATTACAGCTTCACCAGCAGTCGCAGTCAGCATATTTGTACGCAAACCGATGATACCGCGCGAAGGAATCAGGAATTCCAGGTGAATGCGGTCGCCTTTGCGTTCCATATTTTGCATTTCACCTTTACGTACAGTAGCCATTTCAACAACTTTACCACTGAATTCGTCCGGCACGTCAACGTGCATTTCTTCGATCGGCTCGCATTTGATGCCACCAATTTCTTTGAACAATACTTTAGGCTGACCAACCTGCAGCTCGTAGCCTTCGCGACGCATTGTTTCAATCAATACTGACAAGTGAAGTACACCACGACCGTAAACAGTGAATGAGTCGGCAGATTCGCCCTGAACTACACGAAGAGCCAAGTTTTTCTCAAGCTCTTTGTCCAAACGTTCTTTTATATGGCGTGAAGTCACAAATTTTCCTTCTTTACCGAAGAACGGAGAATCGTTGATGGTGAAAACCATACTCATTGTTGGTTCGTCAACAGCGATTGGATCCAATGGTTCCGGTTTTTCGATGTCACAAATTGAGTCACCAATGTCGAAGCCTTCGATTCCGACCAAGGCACAAATGTCACCATCGTGCATCGAATCAACTTTTTGACGTCCTAAACCACTAAATGTATGAATTTCTTTAATTTTTGTTCTTTTAACCGAGCCATCACGTTTGGCCAATGCTACTTGCATACCTTCTTTCAGTTCACCGCGGTGGATACGACCGATAGCGATACGACCAACGTATGATGAGTAGTCAAGTGAGGTAATCAACATTTGCGGAGTTCCGGGGTTTTCTTTCGGAGCTGGAATGTAATCCAGGATAGCATCCAAAAGTGGTCCGATATTGTCGGTTTTTTGAGCCAAGTCAGTTGTCATCCAACCTTCTTTGGCGGAACCGTAAATTGTTGGGAATTCCAACTGTTCTTCGGTTGCATCAAGGCTGAACATGAGGTCGAATACTTGTTCGTGTACTTCCTCAGGGCGGCAGTTTGGCTTGTCAACTTTGTTGATGACAACAATTGGTTTCAAGCCTAATGCTAATGCTTTTGAAAGCACGAAACGTGTTTGAGGCATGGTACCTTCAAAGGCATCAGCCAGCAACAGTACACCGTCGGCCATGTTCAGTACGCGCTCCACTTCACCACCGAAGTCGGCGTGGCCCGGAGTATCGATGATGTTAATCTTTACATCTTTGTAAGTCACTGAAACGTTCTTCGCCAGGATGGTAATTCCGCGTTCACGTTCAAGATCGTTGTTATCTAGAATCAGGTCTTCACGTTTTTCGTGATCCTTAACGAGGTTACAGTAGTAAATGATTTTGTCCACCAAGGTCGTCTTGCCGTGGTCAACGTGCGCGATAATCGCGATGTTTCTGATCTTCTGCATATATTCTCCAAAATTGGTGGCGCAAAGATAGTTTTATTTCGAATGGTTTATCCTATGGGTAGGATTTATTCATGGTAACTTAACAGGAATGGCGAAAGATAGTGACTATCAATAGAGTTTGGGGCTCACTTAACTTCAGTTTTGAAGAAAGATGAGCCCCCAATTGGTGCTGTTTAATAAGGGAAAGTGACTCTTTTAGTTCATTAATTGATCCGGACCGACTGGTTCCGGAGGAATATTGCGTACAGGGTTGGTACTTTTCAGATACTTCAACATCGCTTTCAGATCATCGTCGGTTAGGTGTGCGTAGTTCGGCCAGGGCATCGGTGGCAACAATTTGCGGGTGCCTTCCATCCCTTTATATTGTCCTTCGCGAATAGCACGGATGAATTGTTCGTCGGTCCATAAACCGACACCTGAATCATCGGATGAAATATTGGCCGCATACGAAATTCCCCAAGGGCCAACGGCGGCAGTGAGTCCACCGTTAAAAAGCACCCAGTTATCCAAGGCATCTTTTGAAACTTTGTCTTTTAAATCACCTTCGATGTGACCGGCAAAACGGGTGGCAGGATCCGGAACGGGGCCATGGTCAGTCATCATCTTCGGACTGTGGCAGTCATCGCAACCAATACTATTGATCAAATAACGGCCTCGTTCAATCATTTCTTCGTCAGTAGGAGCTGCTTTCGCTTCTTCTTTCTTTTCGGGTTGAGGAGTGCAACTGGCAAGTGCCAATACAATAAATAAACTGAGAGTAACTGTTTTCATCATATTCATTGTTTAAGAGTTAAAAGTCGAATAATGATGTCTGGCGTTTCTGAAATAAGATTAGTACATCTTAAATTGGCGATACGGAGAAAAATTGAAGAGGTTGTGAAAAAGAAGAATATTTATTTAAAAGAATACATCGGATCCTCTGAGCCGGTTATTGTCAGTAACTTCGATCATGCATGAAAGTGGTTTGATCGAAAGGAATTGCGACTGTATGTTATATAAGAGCAGTTTATGTTCCGTCGGCTTGGCTTTCGGTAGAGAAAGACTAGAATGTATTTCTGTTTTCGGAAGGATACTCCATCATTAGGTTCTTTGGTCTGTTCTGGCTTTTAAATTCGCTAAACCAAAGCGGTTCGATTGGAGGAAGTGAATTATCTTCATCCAGTGGACGCCGTGTAAACTGGGTGAACCATTCATATAATTCATCATTATCGAAAAGCCGGTGTAAATCGTGTCCTTTTTTGCTCAAGCGGTCATATTTCACCAATGCGTGATGTGCTTTAAGGGCTTTCACCATCTCATCGGAACGAAATACCGGCACCAGGCGATCCTGAACTCCATGGAAAACCCAGGTTGGCAGATGGCAAATGTTATCGATCCATTCGGTTTTGCCGCCGCCACACATTGGTGCTATCGCAGCAAAAAGGTGCGGGTACATATTGGCTAATTCCCAGGTTCCGAAACCTCCCAGGCTCATGCCGGTCAGGTAAATCCGATCGTTATCGATGTGGTACTTGGTATTCAGTTCAACCAGCATCGTATCGATCCAATTTTCGCTCGACCAGCGTTTACCCCAGGGGCATTGCGGGGCCACAACAATAAAATCCAGCTTTTTCCCACGATCGAGAAAGAAGGGGAGCCCATAGCGTCTCACCCGGTTCAGATCAGTTCCCGAGGCTGAACGACCGTGTAAATAGATGATTACCGGGTACAGTTTGGCTTGTGTGCTGTCGTAGTTTTCGGGCACATAAGTAAGGTAGTTGTAGTGTACCTTCTTTAATGGTCGTTCACTATCAGCTGCCTCTGATTTGAAAGCAATAGTAAGGAACAGGAAAACAATGAAAAGCAGTTTTAAGCGCATACTGGAGTTGATTATTGGGGCGAATATAGGAAAAAGTTGATTCGGTAAAATAACGGGCCTTGCTAAAAAGTATTGTTTTACAGTTGTTAACAACTGTTTTGAATCGTTTTCGACTTCGTGGCAGAACTTGTCGGCTGCGTGATGGTATTTGCTAATGGACTGTTGGAATAGGTGGCTCCTCCGTATTAATTTGCAGGTCATCCGACAAAGCTTGCAGGTTGCCCGAT
>QKCF01000210.1 GCA_003246935.1 Sunxiuqinia sp.
TCTTCAAAAAGTTTGTTATATTTTTCTGCCATAATGTAACTGTTAAGAAAATCAGTTGCCAAAATTAGTGGTTTTTACCCACAGAATCTCATAGTCTTTCAAGTTTTTAACAGCTTACTAACAAAAGTCAGTGTTTGATTTTTAAGCATTTACATATCAAACTTTCTACATGTTTAGTTGTCTTTTCTTTGGAGTAAATGGTCGGTGTCAACCGACTGAAAAACATGAATTTAAGAAACATAATTTAAGACAAAAAAGCCTTTTATTTTCGTTCTTTAGATCGATTCTTAATATTAACGATTTGTTAAAATTGGGGAAATTGAAGGAGTAATGAGCTTGAGGATTACATTGATATAAAGGCTATACTGCAAGGAAAAAACTCAGGTTTAACTGTTCGGAGAGCTACAGGCGACAATGACGATGCTTAGGGCAAAAGGAAATTTGTCTGGCCAAGGAGGCATATACAGTACCGCGGATCGTGAAATCCCCATAATTTGACTGCTTGATAATCAAACTTAGTTCCTTATTTTTAAACTCAATTCTAATAAGCGCTTCTAATGTTGGACTTGCGGTATTCACTTTTCTTCTTCTTTATTCTTTTGGGCATGGCGTCTTGCCAAAAAATTGAGGGACCTGCTGGTAATGTATTTCAAACATGGGAAGTGAAAGACTTTGTTGCGGTGGGTGAGACCAGTTCGAATGAGGGAGGGGTGCCCATCTACTTTTCTATAAACGGTGATTACAGTTACGATCTTCAGCTTGACGCGAATTCGTGTTCGGGGAGTATTTTAAAAATAAGTGATAAGTACATCGTGTTAAACGGGCCCGTATGCACTGAGATTTGTTGCGATAGTCCGTTTGCTGCTCGCTTTTCCGAGCTTATTTCTCAAATTTCTATGTACAAAGTTTCCGATAATATGCTTCGTTTGTATGTTGATGATTGGGGATTTGTCGAGTGTGAACTCGTTGATTAATATTCCTTAGTTCGGTTTGCTATCTGTATTTTTTGTGGCTTGGGTTAATTTTTCTTTAACCTGAAAAAGGGAAGAGAATAATTTTTCATCAATTACATTTAAATTTGTCATACGTCTTATATGTGATTCTTTCGTATTTGGAATTGTGTTGAGTCAGCTTAACATCAGAGGATGTAATCCCAAATTATAGCAATGGAAATAACACTGGAAAGTAAGGTTGGTCAGAGTATCGTCGTTGATCATACGGTATATCACTATTTTGCAGGGAACAATTATTTAGGTTTTGCCGGTGACCATCGCCTGATTAATAGTGGGGTGGAAGCTCTATTGAAGTATGGTACGAACTTTTCGGCTGCCAGGCAAACTACCGGAACTGCAGATATCCATCTGGAGTTAGAGAAGAGGCTTGCTGCCTTTAAAGGCAAGGAGCAAGCAATGGTCTTTGCTTCGGGCTACATGGGGAACAAGATGATTATGGATTTTCTGAAAGACAGGATTACCGTAATCCTGCTGGACGCAATGGCTCATTCAAGTATTGTTGATGGTATCCCGAGAAATATTGAGACGGTAGAGCGATACGCTCACAGGAATATTGCCGACTTGGAAAGATTGTTGGTAAAACATAAGGGAGAGAGAATGTTGATCGCAACCGACGGCATTTTTGCCTTGACAGGTGAAATTGCTCCCTTGGATGAAATTCATCAACTCGCGAAAAAATATGAAGCACTGATTTTAGTCGATGATGCGCATGCTACCGGTGTTTTAGGTGAAACCGGAAAAGGAACACCTGAGCATTTCGGGCTGACTGATTCTCCACTTTTTTTTCAATCGGAAACTATGAGTAAGGCTTTGGGATCATATGGCGGATTTGTTGCGGGGAGCTCTGAAATGATTGATGCGATTCGACAAACGTCAGCTTTTTACGGGGCTTCAACTTCGTTGCCACCTGCCACGGTTGCCGCCGGAATCGCAGCTTTGGATTTAATTGCAACTACTCCCCATATAAATAAAACGCTGATAGAAAGAGCTGTTTGTTTTAAAAAAGCGATTGCTGAAATGGGCTTTGAAACAATTCAAAGCCCGACCCCGATTATGCCGTTGTTTTTTGATTCCGAGCGTGAGGCTACTGGCTTATCCGATTTCCTGGCAAGGCACAAAATAATAGCACCGGCAGTCAAATATCCGGTCAAGCTGGAACAGTTTATGGTTCGGATGACCCTGTCGGCTGCGCATACACAAGACCAAATAAACTACTTGTTAGAAACCTTAAATGCATGGAGAAAAGAGAATGGAAGGAACTAAAATAACGAACGTATATATTGAAAAGCTAAACATTCCGTTGGATGCGCCTTTTACAATTGCTACCGGTGCTAAATACCAAATCGAGAATGTATTAATTACTATTGAGCTAGAGAATAGGATAAAGGGATTTGGCGAAGCAGCTCCTTTGGAACCGGTGAATGGTGAGAACCAAGGGACCGCTTTTGCCACACTGCAAAGTTGCCGCGAATACCTGATCGGGCAGGATGTGTCGGATTACCGACAAATTTCGAAGCATCTTAAAGGCGTATTTTGGGCGCAGGTTACTGCTCGTTGCGCCATTGAGATGTCATTGCTGGATGCATTCACTAAAAGTCTGAATATACCGCTTTACCGGTTTATTGGTGGAGCCGAAAATCAGATTGAAACAGATTATACCGTCGATATTGTTGATGCGGATACAGCTAAAGCGAATGCAAAAACACTGGCTGCAAAAGGTTACCGAACTTTGAAAACAAAGGTTGGAAAGAAGTTGAACGATGATGTTGCACGCGTAATTGCCATAAAAGAAGGTGCGCCGGATTGTCGGATTATGCTGGATGCAAACCAGGGATACGCGCCCAACGAAGCGATTCATTTTCTGGAAGTATTGGAGAAACACGGTATTCGTCCCGAGTTATTTGAACAGCCGGTTGTTAAGCACGACCTGCAAGGGATGAAGCGGGTGAAAGACAGTACATCGGTACCGGTGGCTGCCGACGAAAGTGTTTTTACTGCTGCTGATGCGCTTGCTGTGGTAAAGGCAGATTGTGCCGATTTGATCAACATTAAAATCATGAAGTCGGGTTTGGTCGAGGCTTTGGATATTGCAGCGATTGCCCGAAGTGCGAACAAAGGGCTCATGATCGGTTGCATGTTGGAAAGTAAGCTCGGACTGGGGACCTCGGTGCATTTGGCCGCAGGACTTGGCGGCTTCAATTTTATTGATCTGGATCCGCATATTGATCCGGCCCTGGAACCATTTATTGGAGGTCCTGAATTTGCAGATCCGTATTACCGCATGACTTCAGAAGCCGGAATTGGCATTCATAAAAAGCTATCTTGATTACATTACTGAAACTTTACACACTGAAGCCGGGACAATTGCTCCGGCTTTATTTTTTCTTTTTAGCTTGATGTCTTGAGGCGACTGCAGTTTTCTTAGCACGAATTTGCGCCTTTGGTCTCGCAGGTTTGTCGTTCCAATTCCGGATATCTTCAATTTGAAACAAATAGTTGGCAGCCGGTTCAATCATGTGGCCATAATCGGACAACCCGTTTTCAACTCTGTTCAGTTTTAAAAAACGATCGGTAAGCCGTTTAAACCAGCCAGTCTCCAGTTCATCAGCTTTAAGTTGAATAGTGTCTTGTTCTATAGCTTTCATAAATTCTTTTCCATAACCGGCATCAAACAAATGACGCAGCAGGAATACATGTGCAGCATATTGCAGTTCCTGCGATGCACTTGTATAACACAATAACCAGGCATAAAAATTGGCATCAGCTTCGCCTGTTATTCCTAATCGGTGCGCTCGTTCGTGAGCCAATAACAGGGGGTAGTCAATTCGCGTGCATAAACGACTTACGTGTATTTCGTTAGAGAATGCGCCATAATAGCCGTATACCTTTGCTCTTGAGAACCAAGCTTCAGTCATCATTTGTTTAGGGTGAATGTTGCACCCCAGCCAAGGCAAGCCCCAATGACCGGCATGCCTGCGAAAAGCACCATCAACCAATGTATCGAGCCTCTCTGTAGAAACGGAATCCATCTTAGTCCGGACTTCTGCTGCTTTTTTGGAAATACGTTCCATTAAAAGCTCATAGTCCGCATCCGAGATACTGTCATGTTGCATGCCCATGCGATTGTATACAGGCTCCCGGTAGTAATTAAATCCCCAGAGTGCGTAAAAAGTCAGGTAGATAAAAGCTGCCAAATTGAATAGAATTAACGACAGGCGCGACCATTTCAGTTTGTCGACAAGCGTAACGAGAACCAAGATGGTCAACGAGAAAACAAGCAGTCCGGCAAAGATGGTATTGAGAGAAAACGAAAATAAGTCGCTGATGTGGATGAGCGTGCGGCCAATGTGAGGGTATAAACGCTGCGAATACCATTGCTCGGTAAATCCGGAATGATTGTGCAGTACCCGAGTCATGACGAAACATCCGGCAGCCAGCCATAATGCAATAAACCTCCGCTTGAATATTCGGCGGAACAGACTTTTCAACCAGCTTGATTTTGTCATCGGAGTTGCTATGATTAATCCAAATGTATGGCTATTTCTGACGCGTTTATTCGAGGCAATAAAAATTAATTTCGGGGTTCTATGCTGGCTAGCTTTCATTACTTTTAGGGCTCCAATTTAACCTTATGAACATGCGCATTCATTTTATTGCAATAGGCGGAAGTGCCATGCACAATTTGGCTATTGCTCTGCACAAAAAAGGATTTGAAGTTACCGGTAGTGATGACGAAATTTTTGAGCCATCAAAAGGCCGACTGGAGCAATATGGACTGTTGCCCGAAGAGTTCGGTTGGCATCCGGAGAAGCTTACAATGGATATCGACGCCATTATTCTGGGTATGCATGCCCGTCCTGACAATCCGGAGTTGTTGAAAGCTCAGGAGATGGGACTGAAAATCTATTCCTACCCGGAATACCTGTATGAGCAAACGAAAGATAAAACCCGCGTTGTAATAGGCGGCTCGCACGGAAAAACGTCGATCACGTCGATGATTATGCATGTGTTGAAGACGACCGGTGTGAAGTTTGACTATATGGTTGGAGCAAAACTTGATGGTTTTGACACCATGGTTTCGTTAAGCCACGAAAGTCGTATTGCAGTGTTCGAGGGTGACGAATATTTGTCGTCGCCAATTGACCGTAGGCCGAAGTTTCACCTGTATCATCCAAATATCGCTTTATTAAGTGGTATAGCCTGGGATCATATCAACGTGTTTCCAACGTTCGATAACTATGTCGATCAGTTTCAGATTTTCGCAGATTTGATTGAGAAAGAAGGTTCGTTGTTTTATTACGGAGGCGATGAGAACCTGGCAAATATCGCAGGTAAGCTTCGTTCAGATATTTCAGCAGAAGCTTATCGTGAACATCCTTCTGTGGTTGAAGAGGGAATTACTTCCTTGACATCTGGCGAAAAGCAATACCGGCTAAAAGTGTTTGGGGATCATAATCTGCAAAATATTGCTGGCGCAAAATTGGTTTGTACCCAATTAGGGATAACTGACGCGCAATTTTACGAAGCCATGACTTTGTTTAAAGGTGCTGCTCGTCGTTTGGAAGTGTTAGCTTCAAATGGCAATTGTACTGTATTTTATGACTTTGCACACTCTCCGTCGAAACTGAAAGCGACGACCGAAGCGGTTAAGAAACAGTTTAATGGTCGCAAGTTAGTTGCTGTAATGGAATTACACACGTTCAGTTCTTTGAAGAAAGAATTTTTACCTCAATATGAAGGTTGTATGGCTGCCGCCAACGAAGCTTTTGTATACTTTAATCCCCATACGATAGAGCACAAGCGACTGGAGCCGATAACCGAAGAGCAAGTTGCCGAGGCCTTTGCTAGCGAAGGCTTAAAAGTTTCGACAAACTCGGACGAGTTGTTTGCGATGCTTCAATCGGAGGACTGGACTAACACGAATTTGCTGCTGATGACTTCTGGAAACTTTTCGGGGAAGAATATGAAGGAAATTGCCGAGTCCGTGTGTCCCCAAAGCTAGCGGCGCATAAATGAAATAATATTACAGGCTTGGTAACTTAAGTTCGGGTTCCAAGCCTGTTTTATCTTAATATTGAAACGGATAATCCTCAATCAGGAATTTTTGTAGAACGGCAGTACAAAAAGTGTATAAATTGTACATCCTGCGCAAAAGGCTATCGAAAACTCCAGACCTGCGAAGAAAACAAGTATGCCGGCTATAACCTTCGAGGCCGTCAGGAAACCTGCAAGGTTTAAAATAGACAAAGCCAGCACCATCACAAAACCCATTCGGGCAGCAAAGATTTTTGGCGCTTTATCAATCGGTTTTTCGGGTAGTCGTAATGCTGTTGCCAGCCAATATGCAACGCAGCTCAATAAACTAAAGCGGACCTTTGTAAAGGCACGGACGCCGAAGTCAGCCAATAAAACCAGGAAAATAATAGGGGAATGGAATCCAAAGCCGGCAATTACCAGCAGGATTACCAACAGAGCAGTAATTCGCGGAATCTGCTCATTAATTCGTTCTTTTGAAATTGGGCAAAAAATATTCTTCATTCTACGTAATAACTATATGCAGACAAAGATATCTTATTTTCTTTAAAATGTATGATTTTTGTCAGAGTTTGTAAACTCAGTGTTACCCAACGAGGTGAAAATTGATCGAAAATTACGTTCTTCACCTTTTCAACAAATAACAAATTACAACTTTCAGACATGAAACTAAGAAGCTTTGTTTTTCTATTGCTTTGTTTGCTGTCATTTTATTCGGCAAATGCACAAGAACTGCTAGCCTTTATGAAGGCTCAGCCACAGGTTAAAAAAATTGAAGAGATTACAGGAAACCCCTTTTTCAAACACACCTATGTTGTCATGGTTCGCGAACCATTAAACTACAAGGATACCACGGACGGTTTCTTTCTACAGCGCGTATTTGTTGGCGAAAAAGGAAAACAAAACCCAACAGTTTTGATTACAGAAGGCTATGCTGCGAACTATGCTGAGAGCCCGAAATATATCAACGAGCTAAGTGAAGTTTTGGATGGAAACCAAATTTGTGTTGAGCATCGCTATTTTGCCAAATCGAAACCAGAACCATTAAACTGGGATTATTTAACTGTTGAAAATGCGGCGAATGATCACCACAGTATTGTTGAACTCTTCAAACCTTATTTCTCAGGTAAATGGTTGAACACTGGAATTAGTAAGGGGGGACAAACGGCTTTGGCTCATCGTACATTTTTTCCCAATGATGTTGATTTAACGGTTGCCTATGTTGCACCATTAAACTTTGGGGTTGAAGATGGCAGACATGAACCATTTATTCATAAGTTGGGCAGTGACTCTTGTCAACAAGCGATCTATCAGCTTCAATGTGAATTTCTGAAACGCAGAGAAGCGATGAAAGGTTTCTTGAAAGACTATTGCGATAGCAAAGGGTATCATACCCGTATGACTTATGATGAAATGGTTGATTATGTGACTTTTGAATTCCCGTTTGCATTTTGGCAGTGGGGATATCCTTGTTCCGAAATTCCGGACTTGTCAGTAAGCGACTCTGCGCTTTACTCCTATTTCACTAAAATTAGTGAACCGGATTATTTTACAGATGAAGGCTCGGTGCCTTACCAATCGTTCTTTTACCAAGCCGTGCGCGAACTGGGTTATTACGGTTACGATATAAAACCGTTTAAAGGACTGATGTCAATTAAGTCAGCGAAGGGCTATCTCGCAAAATATATGCTTCCGGCTGAATGTAAGGTGACTTATCACCCGGAAACCTCGCTGATGGTTGATAAGTTCCTCAGAACTAAGGCTCGAAATGTAATGTTGATTTATGGTGGATCAGATCCTTGGTCGGCTACATCGGCTGTGGTAAATGACGATCCGTCGAATTGGAAAATTGTTGCTCCGGGAGGAAGTCATAAGACAAGAATCAGGACACTTCCGGAGGAGACACAAAATAAAGCGATTAAATTTATTCGCGACAAAATGGAATAGTAATTGTTCAGAGTTTGTGAATGTAATGAAAGCACCTTTTTTATAACATATGCCCTAATATGAAGTTAGGTGGTGAATAGGTCGTTTGGAACGGAACTTTTTAGCAAATTTGCAGGTTGGTGTGTTAAAAGGTGTTAAATCCATCTTGCGACTAAACGAAAAACTAAAATTACTACATGTCCTCTAACCCTATCGAAAGACGAAGTTTTATCAAATTACTGGCTGCCGGAGTCGGGAGCACATTGCTGCCAATTAGGTCGTTAGCCGATTTGCCACCAGTTGTTGGTGAATCAGCCGGCCCTGTAAAGTTTAAGCTTGGTAAGTCCGACTGGATTTTACACAGCGACGGCACGTTCGATTTGATTGCCGGTTCGATCCGACTGCGCAATTGCCGCCCAACAATTGACGGACAAAGTATTTTTGTTCGCAATACCTTCATGGGTGATTCTCCTAAAGGGAAACGGATTATTTACGAGTTGGACGGGAACAGCTTTGTAATGCTGGATCTGAAGATCAATAATGGTTCGGTATCGGTTGGTGCAGAGTTGAGTAGTATGTCGCGGGCTCCTTTCTATTTTTCGCCGGTGGGTGACGCGCGGGTCGAAAACGTAGATCGGTTCTTTAAGCAAGGTTTAGGCCAGGGAGGACCGTCAGGTATTTACCCGATTCCGAAATCAACAACTGCTGATTGGGGAAATACTCCGGGAGAACAAGCCTGGTCGTACGATTCGTATCTGACCACCGCTTTGTTGTCGCCCCGTAATGAAACGCTGGCCATTAGTGCCTACGATCACTACGACTTTATTCAGCAGTGTTCAATTTACAACCGCCCGCACCGAAAAGGTTTATACGACCGATATGCTGATAAGGAGGATATTTTTTTCGAAGCCGGGTTTGTGATGGAGAACATTCCGTTGCAGAATGATTTTATAAAGTTGCCAGATATCTACATTATTACTGGGAATAATCCGTTTGATACGTTGCAGCATATTGCCTGGAATATTTCGGAAAATATGGTTGCCCGGAAGGATACAAAAACCAGTTACCACTGGAACTCATGGTATGAATATCAGCATGATTTTTCGTTTGAGCAGTTAAAGGAAGTGCTGGCCGGGATGGATGAAATCAAACCCAAGATCCCGTTGCAGACGATCCAGATTGACGACTGTTACTGTATATTAGGTGATTGGCTGGAAACAAACGACCGGTGGCCCCGGGCGATGGATGATGCTGCCCGAGAGATCTATCAGCGCGGTTACAGGGCTGGCATCTGGGTTGCACCGTTTGTCGTTGACAGTCAAAGTAAGACTTTCAAGAACCATCCTGACTGGCTAATTCGGAACCTGGATGGTGAACCTATTCAGCAATATAATTTCCGCGATGGAAAATATTACGCGTTAGATGGTAGTCACCCCGAAGTTCAAAAGTATATCGCCCGCGTTTTTCGTGCATTTCGGAAGATGGGCTTTACGTTCTTCAAAACAGCTTATTTGGGCTGGGGCCTGAAAGATAGTACAGATGTACAACGCTACGACCGGGATAAAACTTCGGTGCAAATTCTGGTCGATGTGCTAAATATTATCCGTACCGAAATTGGTGCTGGTGCTTATTGGATGGCTAGTAATGCACCTTTTGCTCCATTGATCGGTTTTGTTGATGGTATGCGTATTTCCGCAAACGTGGAGGCTGATTGGACTGAGGAAGGTATTGGAAATATGTTTCAGGAATCCTATAACTGTCAGTATTTCAATAATGTGTATTGGCAAAATGACCCGGATACCATTTTCTTACGTGATGTAAATAACAATCTGACAGAGAGTGAGAAAAAGAGCATTGCACTTTGGAACGGTATTTTGGGTGGAACAGTGAACACTTCCGACCGGTTTTCAACCTTAACAGAAGACCAACTTAACCTTTGGCGATTTTTACAACCGCAAGATCGTCCGCAAAGCGCGGTAACACCGCTATGGAGTTATGACGACAAAGGGAAAGTTGCAGTAAGACGATACAAGTCGGAGAAAGCATGGGGAATTTTGATTGTGAACGATACCGATGCTCCATTGAAAAAAACATACAAGATGGAATACCTGATCGGCGAGGATAGTTGTTGGTTGTTCAAATGGAATCCTTCAGAATGTATGCCTTTGGGGAACATGGGAGAAATTGAAATATCGTTGGATTCGCACGACTCGATCTTACTTTATGCAAGTGAGAACAATAGCGATGCGCCATCGGATCTTTCAATTAGCGGCGTGAAACTTGAGAAGTATTTACGGAAACACAACTTGTTGGACTAAAACATACAGGCTTTTTAGAAACAGAGAGCCATGCAGTAAAACGAAGCTGTGTGGCTCTTTGCTGTTTTAATTAGACCTCGAAACGCTTCCTGAAATAAAAACTTAACACTATTTTAGGCCTTCAATTTAGAACATGTTTATGGATCTTAGTCAGTTGAATACCAAAATTCCAATCGAGCTGCTAAATGCATCAATGCAAAACAGCTTGATCAGTAGTTTGGGTATCGAAATAGAATCGGTAGGAGAGGGAGAAGTTGTAGCAAGTATGCCGGTTTCGGAGAAAACAATGCGCCCGGGAGGAATCTTGCACGGTGGTGCCAATTTGGCTTTAGCAGAGACTATTGCCGGTTTGGGTAGCATCTTGTTGATTGATAGCAACGAATATGATGCGAGAGGCATTCAGGTTGCGGCAAACCATGTTGGCGGAGTGAAAGAAGGACGGGTTGTGGCAACCGCAAAAATCATACACCAGGGAAAACAAACCCACGTTTGGAATGTTGACATTACCAGAAATGATGGGAAGTTAATTTCAACTGCCCGCGTGACGAATATGATTATTAAGAAGAATGATTAAGGGAGAATTGTATACTGCTTTTTTCGATCAACTCTTAGCAAAGAACCGACCTTTTGCAGCATGGTCAATGCCCGGAGAATCAACTCCCGAATTGTTGCTTGGCGAACTTTCCGATATTCTGATTCTCGAAGATTTTAATAAATTAAATGGTCAGGAAGGATTTGTGTTTGCACCTTTCCGTAACGATGGGGTTTCTCCGTTGATTTTGATGAAACCCGGGGTTTATCTGAAGGATAAAAAGGCGGTAAGTGCTTTCAATTTGGACGCTTTACCTGCGGTTGAGTGTGGCAATGAAAAGAAGGACTTCCATATTATAAGCGAAGAACAATACCTGAAAGATATCGTTGAGACGGTTCGGGTAATACAGACCACAAAATTATCGAAGGTTATTGTTTCTCGTATTATTCCGGCAGAACGCCGAAAAGAATCGATCGGGGAATTGTACATTCAGCTTCGCCGCCAAACGCCCAATGCCTTGGTTTATTTGGTGAACTTGCCGGGTGCTGGTTTGTGGATGGGAGCAACTCCGGAAGTGCTGTTACAATCGAAAGGGAAAACATTGGAAACTGTTTCGCTGGCAGGTACGCAATCCCGGCGCGATGACTCGGACTACCGTTGGGCAACGAAGGAGATTGAGGAACAGGCTTTTGTGTCGCGCTATATGCTTGATGTTTTCTATAAATTCAATATTCATCCATACACCACGCAAGGTCCTGAAACGTTGGAGAGT
>QKCF01000053.1 GCA_003246935.1 Sunxiuqinia sp.
AAGGAATAAAACGCGCGATATTAGAAGGACAGCAAGCACAACCAAACCAAGGTTGACGCTGGTGCTGACCAATTGATTCCAGAGGGTTTGGATAGAAGAATCCGTCACCGTCAAGAGAAACACCACTAATTAACCCGTTATAAAGCGTACGTTCAAGTACATCGTAATATTTCGATTCGCCATGCAACAGGAACAAGCGGTAGTTCATGTACACATTACCGATTGCAGCACATGTTTCGCAATAAGCCGACATGTTTGGCAATTCGTAATTTTTACCAAAGGCTTCACCGTGGCCTGTTGCTCCAATACCACCGGTGATGTATAATTTTTTTCCTACAATGTTATCCCAAATACGATCGATGGCGTGAATGTATGAAGTGTCACCAGTCAACGCTGCAACATCTGCCATTCCGGTGTACATGTAGGCCGCACGCACTGCGTGACCTACTGCTTCATCCTGCTCCAGCACCGGTTCGTGAGACTGGCTATATTCTGATTTGATGGTTGTATAACCCCGCTCATCTAACAAATACTTGGCAAAGTCGAGGTATTTTTTGTCGCCGGTAACCACGTAAAGTTTGGCCATGGCCATTTCGGCAATCTGGTGACCAGGAACAACAGTAGCCTGTCCTGGTTTTGTTCCGACTTCGCGAACTGCACAGTCGGCAAATTTCTTTGCAATATCCAGGAAAGTTGTTTTTCCTGTTGATTGATAGTGAGCAATTGCTCCTTCGATCATGTGTCCCAAATCATATAATTCGTGACTCAAATCTTCTTCTTTTTCCCAGCGGTGTTCACCTGCCCATTCGTGCGGGTGCTTTGGGTTCATGGTACGTGCCGTGTAGAGGTAACCGTCGGGTTCCTGTGCTGCTGCAACAATCTCCAAAACGCTATCAATGTAATGATCGAGTTTTGGATCGGGGAAAGTTTGCATGGAGTAACTTGCTCCTTCGATTGTTTTATACACATCGGTATCATCGAACGAAAGTCCTCCAACATGAATTGTATCACTCGGGTGGGCTGCGTTAACGAAGTTTTCGTAACGCCCTGTTTCTTCACATTTACTGAATGCAAGTGGAATCGTAACCTCACGGCTCGCTTTTAAACGTTGTCCCCAAAATGCATCATTCACTTTAACTGCAGTAAAAGGAACCGGGGAAATCGGATAGCCCCCATCAGATTTTTCTTGTGCGGTTGCAGTTAAACATGCAAAACCAAGGAGCAAGCATAAAATTTTTCTCATAGTGTTTGTCAATTGTTATTACAAAATTGGCTCGACACAGAATGATTGTAAATCAACAATCGCGTCGTAATCGTAAATATCCGAAGACCATCCCCTTTTGACAGGAATATTTGTTCAGAAGAATCGCACAAATGTCCAACCGCATCAATACAACGAAAGTAGCTGACAAAATTCCAACAAAACATGAGATTTGTAAGACAAATGAACAAAAACAGATAAAAAAAGAAGCTGCCAACCGAAGTCAGAACAGCTTCTTTAGGATTTAACTTACTGTGTTGTCACGTAGAAAACTAAAGTCACTTTGTACTCTGTTCTGTTCTTGTCTAAGAGAAACCTTCTTTTAAAGTATACTCATGTTCTGATTTTGCGCTGACCTTGAACAAACTGTAGCGCGTTTTAAGGCCGATGATAAAAACATCGGGATAATTGATATGCACAAGCCGAACCAAGCCGGCCTATGCATAATCATATATTCGATTGATCCAATCATTCAGATTTTACTCGATCGTGAAGGTTATATTCAGCGTAACTGAACCACCGTTGTATGTCGCAATATAAGTTGTATGCACTGAATCTCCTGAAACAGCATTCGCCGGATGATTACCACCGTACAGGTAAAGGTCAGTCTCGGAATAACCGATACTACACCATACCAGACTTGAGGCATATTCACCAACTGTACCGTCAGCCAACAACCAGTAGCCAGGCTCGTCACTTGTATATTCCGGATCTGTTTCGGATACTGTTCCCTGGTACAATTTCAAGTCTCCTTTGAGACATGCGCGGGCAATGTCATAAGTTGTCAGTTTAAAGGCATCGCGCAGCGTTTCCTTGATATCGAAACTAACACTTGCATAATCATCACTGTATGGTTTGCTCAAAGTTACATCCAAAGACAGATCCTGAGGATCGCCTGCCGGAGCTGTTTCCGGATTATCGAAAGCGACAATATTGACTGTAAGGTTCAGCATGACAATCTTATTATTTGCCAGCATACCGTACTTAACATTGTAGACGTCACCTTCTGTAACATTTCCTGGAAACTGACCGATACTGATCTTATTGTCCGAAAAGTCACCATAGTAACTATACAGGCTTGCATTTTCGCCCCATTCGCCGATATTGCCATCCATATCATACCAGAAGCCAATTCCATCAATTCCAGGCTCCTCGTTATATGAACCATCTTCATTGACACCAATAAAGCTCACTTCATCCATTGAGCTAACACCCAAATCAGCTAAAACCTGATCTAAATCAAACTCAACAGAGTCAACATCGTAGCTCAGTCTAGGATAAACATCCACACTGATATCCTGGGTGCTCACAAGTTCTGCGGAAGTTTTTTCTTTCGCATGTGCATTCACAGTAATTACTACAGCTACCCGTTTTTCGTTGTATTTCAAACACTCGATAACGGTTACGGTTTGTCCGTCTGTCAAATGCCCGGGGTACTGACCTACATTGAAGTAACCCTCGTCATAGTCAAACTCAGCAAACACCATCGCCGATGTTCCCCAGTTTACCACGTCCCCGTCAGCATTCCACCAGTGTCCCCAGGTTGAACCTGTATTCGTTGCACTCGCGTAATCAGCGTGGGTTGTTCCCTGAATTGCAAAACCCTTAATTTCAGGAGCCCCGTCTTCCTGGGCAATACCCAACAACAAATCCTCCTCAGAAACATCAAACAGAGTCGCAATTTGATCTAAATCGATATCTAAGGTAGCTCCGTCGTACAGGGATGATGAAATAGTGATATCAACAGAATATCGCAGTACCAAATCTGCATTAATTCTGGCTTTCTCTGCTGCTGCAATCGAATCCTGGCGGGCAATCTCCGC
>QKCF01000475.1 GCA_003246935.1 Sunxiuqinia sp.
TTGAGTTATAACCCCCGGTCTAATCGCGCAACAAAAATCAATTTCTCCCTGTTCCGGGCATTTCTCAAATCCGTGCTCATCCTTGGCCTGCTTAATAAAGGTCGAAGGCAATATTGGAAGTTGCTGACCTGGACCTTATTTAAACGCCCGAGCGCAATTATCGACGCCGTTACTTATGCCGTTTATGGCTATCACTATCGGAAAGTTTACGGATTGCAGAATTAAGGCCTTGATCTCATGCTAATGTGTGAATGATGTAACTTAAATCGCCAATTGTGTAACGTTTTCAATGGCTTATTCAACTACCTTCACGAAAGCACCGTACACTGGCGAAATCATGCAAATGAATGATGAAATAGAGAAATCGAGAGTACAGGTTCTGATCGAACTGGTCGAATATGCTCCGCATTCGGTTGTCAGTAAAACAATCATCCGGAAAACAACCGGAAACGTAACCGTTATTGCAATTGATACGGAAGAGAAACTAATCGAAAAAATTTCTCCTTTCGATACCTTTATCCAAATCATCGACGGCTCTGCTGAAGTGGTTATCGAACAGAAAAAGAATCGGTTAGAAGCCGGTGATGCGATCGTTGTTCCGGCCCATACTGCCCACTTTATAACGGCAAAAACCCGGTTTAAAATGATTGCCACAATTATCAAAAGTGGTTACGAAGAAAGCACAACCGCAATCTGACGACAGTAATTATTATCGAGCAGAAGCGAAAGCAAAGACATACGAACGAACGAAAAACACGATGAAGCAAAAAATGGAACAGTACTCAAGCTCAACAGGGCAAAAGACAGAAATGAACGAAAAAATTTCAATCGTTCAGGGGAAAAACGTTGATCATTCGAACTACACCAAACCAAGCCCTAAAGCAAACGGGTATCAGGAAGGTGAATTGGTCTATGAACTGGCCAATCCTCGGATCGATTTGATTGTGAGACGTAATGTAGGGAAAAGATATTATTGCAACAAAAGAGGCCAATTGGGAGGCAAAGAATTGGTGTTTTTTGAAAGACAGATCGCCCCAATTAATCAGAGGATACAACCAGTTCATATAACCGTTAACATGGGAGGCGACAAACTTAGCCATCTATTTTCGGTGAGTTGCAGCCTTTCGCTGATAAGGTGATAGGATTGCAGAAAATAGCTTTCGATCAGATAGGTACAGGCAATATCGAATTTTAGTATATGGATTCTATGGATTCAGAGCTTTTTTTTCGTTTCGGGCGATATCTTCGGCCGTATGCAAATAGTTCTCCAAAACACGATTCAATTCACCCTCTGTAAATCCCTCTTTTATTTCCAAAATTTCCTGTACAAATCCATCAACCTTAAACTCGATAAAATTATAATCCGGAAAATGTTTTAACGCCACAAATAAAAAACGGAAGACATCAAGGGGTTTATTGCTCTCGGCAGCATCGCCCATTTTTAACCTGTCACTGATTTTTTTCTCCTCCATCGTTATCTCTTCATCAATCCGAAGAAATTCATCGTCAGCAATTTCGAACAAAGCTGCCAAGCGGTTAATGCGTCGTTTCAAACTTTGCGGGATACTCTTTTTATATTTGATCTTATGGTCCAGCACACTCCAGGCATCCTGAATGATCGTTCTGATCTGTAATTCAAACCGAATAGAAGAGTACGCCGAAAACTCCGGGTTTTTATTGTATTTGTCATTAATAGCCAAATCCAGGTGAAGACTTTTATAGCCGAATTTGTCATCTGTACTCTCTATCTGTATGGTTTTATCCGTAATGGCAACTTCCCGGAAATACTTACTGAGTTCCTTCCGTATCGACTTAACGTCCCTTGAGTAAAGGCAAATGACTCTAATTCCTATAAAATCAGTCAGATAGTTAAATATTTTGAAGCTTTTATTCGACGAGGGAATTCCCTTGGCATATTTTCGCTCAAATTTACTCAAACACTCGTCGTAATCTTTTACCCGCCCCGTAACGCTTTCTACCTGCGGAAGAGTATTTATGAGTTGAATCAGAAATGACAGAGCTTCATTGTAATATCCCAGGTTGGTGTGATAATAGGAATTGAATTCTTCTATTTTTTGATCAATATTGTTCATCTTATCTAGTTCCAGATTTTTTCTGTCGAACCAAAAATACAAAGGAGCCAAGATAATCTTTTAGGGCTAAACAAGAAGCGTGTTCCTGAAGCCGTATAGAGAACATTAACTCCTTTGTAACACCCTGCTTGTTTAAGTTACGGATAAATTTGAACTTAACTGACATCGAACTCTTCAAACGAACGGCCTTGATTATTTTGAGCTTATCGAATGCTCCAATATGTATCGGGACAAAAGCGAATTCAGAGATTCGCAATAGGCTTCCAGTTGATTTTCCGTTACCCCAATATTTTCGTTACCCTGCTTTTGAGTTGGCATTTCGTCCAAAAATGAGTACAGCTCTGGGTAGTATTCCCTAATTGCCATGGTTATTTTCAAAATGTCCGAGCTTAGGTCTGCCTTTAAAGCCTGTGATATGTTTTTGCGATTGTCCATAAACAAAAAACGATTGGTTTTGTATACACGAAGAAAATTCGCGTTGCCTGATATTAATTACGAAGAAACGGTTTCGCAAGTTCAACTATTGCAACTTCTTTCCGGACAACCACCGCTAGCGCACTTTTGCAAAGTGTGCCTTTGGGGTCTTGTAACCCAACTCCCTCGTTTGAGCGCTAGCGGAGACGAGGGGGCCGCGGTCCCTCGTTTCCAACGACAAATCAAAAATGACGGTGACGGCTCGTAAATTGTAAATAGCTAAATCGTAAATCAACACAGTTTGCAGCCACGTTTACCGGGCCAGCCAGAAACATTTGGGGAGTCTGAGCCTTCTTTCATCTTCTGAGCACTGCCCCGAAACATCGGGGGAAACTGATTACTAAAAAGAGGACGTAGGATTCGTAGGATTCATAGGAAACAGGTGCCGCGAATTGAATTCGCTTATTCTGTCTCCTCCCTGAGACTGAAAACCGCGAATGCGACTGACCATTTCCCCAAATCCTACATTTCCTACGTTTCCTACATCCTCCATCTTAAGTTTATCCTGTTGATAGTGCCCCGAAAGCCTTTTTTACCTGTAGCTTGGCTCGCCTCTTGCAGCCCTGTTTCCTAAACCACTCCGGGACATCGGGGGCGACTGCGACTGAAAACTGCGACTGATCACTGGACACTGGCCACTGCGACTAATCACTTCCCATCCGCCCGGCAATAATTACATAACAGCTTCCTATAAGAACACCCGCTACGCCTCCCGCTACGTAAGCCCTAACGCCCTACAGCCGGTACGCTCCGTGCCTACGCGCACCCGCTTTCAGGCTAACAGTTGCCTTGCAACCTGGCCTTTCCGCTAGCGCTCCAAGCCCAGGCAGCAAGAAAGTTAAATGGGCTTACTTACGCGCTTAAACGGCTCCGCTCTGTCCTATAGGGCCATTATGTAAAAATTGCCTCCCCCCGCACGCTGAACCACAACATCAGCACAACCTGCAACATCGCATAACTGCCACAAAAATTCCCCAACCACCCGTCTAAGGTGCAGGGCTAAGTGTTATACGGCCAATGCCTGCGGCCGCTTCGTTCCGCTTCACTACAGGACACTTCGGCGCTGCGCTATCGCGCAACTACCCTTCGTGCCCTTCCGTTCTGCCTCACTCAGCCGCCTCGGCACCGCACACAAAAGTAGCTTGGCATTCCATTTTATTCCATGCCAGGCTACCCTTGCCTTTGCCGTCACACGCCGACACACAACTAACCCCCTCCCACAATTCCACACAGGAAAAGCGGTGTTCGTCCGCCTTCTTCTGCCAGCCCGGTGGCATCAATTTCAGAATACTGGATATTGAAGAGGTATATTCCTTTTATTTCGGAATTATTTTAAACGGTAATTTGTGTTTGGATATGGTGTAAAATCGGAGTTGAAGCTGGCTGTTGATTTGTGTGCAAATTGTGTGCAAATAAAAAGAGGTTATAAGTTTCGATCTTATAACCTCTTGATTTTCAGTAGCGAGAGGCGGGCATGATCCGCCGACCTCATGATTATGAATCATGCGCTCTAACCAGCTGAGCTACCTCGCCATCTTTTGTAGAACTGTTGCGTTTTTGAGCTTGTGTGTTGTTCAAAATTGCG
>QKCF01000302.1 GCA_003246935.1 Sunxiuqinia sp.
TGCTGACGCTCCTATCGTATTTACTTCTGCAGCTGCAGCTCCTGCTCGTGGTGACTGGGGTGGTATCTGGTTGAACGGTTATGCTTCAATCTCAGGTGGCGGTACTAGTACAGCCGAAGTTGATGCGACAATTCCTTACGGTGGTTCTGACGATTCAGACAACTCAGGTATTCTGTCTTATGTGAAAATCCTTTACTCTGGTGCTCAATCAAGCGAAAGCGTTGAACACAACGGTTTAACTTGTGATGCTGTAGGTAACGGAACAGTAATCAACAACATTTACGTTGCTGACGGTGCTGATGACGCTATTGAATTCTTCGGTGGTACAGTAGACGTTACAAACCTGATGGCTGTAAACTGCGACGACGATATGTTCGACCTGACTCAAGGTTGGAGCGGTACTTTAGATAACGCTTATGGTGTTTGGGAAGCTGGTTATACTAGCTCTGAGTCTGACCCTCGTGGTATCGAGGCTGATGGTAACCTGGATGGTAACTATCCGGATCAATCAGGCCAATCTGATTTCACCATGACTAACATCTCAATTGTAAATAACTCTGACTATGAAATGCACGATGGTATTAAAGTGCGTCGTGGCGCGAAAGCAACAATAACTAATGCAATCATTATTGGAGGTACTGCTCAACATATCATTAACATGACTGACAGTAAAGGTAATGGGAACACTGCATCTGCAATCAGCTTAACAGTTGACGGAACTACTGTTCCTTCAGGAAACACTGAAATTGAAACAGGTACTGACACCTTCTCAAGCGTTGTTATCGAAGCTGGAAATACCGGTGCTACAACTTCAGCATTTGATTGGACTGGCTATAGCTTCTAATCTTCATGATTTGTAATGATAATTGAAGTGTTGACTTCAATTCCCGTAAATTTGTGGGAGGCCGTCCTTTGGGCGGTCTCTTTTTTTGTTTTAATCATATTTTAATTTCGATGTAATTCTGAAGTAACACCTCTCACCTAATTTTGCCTCAACAAATTACGAGATCATGAAGAATTTAATATTAAGCTTAATGATGGTTTTTGCAGTGACCGTTGCAATGGCCGGAGAGAAAATTGACAATGAAACGGTTGAAGCAAAAGCAAATGCTGCTGTAATGCTTAACGGTTCGGTAATCGACCAAACAACTCACGAAGCGTTGGTTGGAGTAAAAGTAGAACTGGAAGGTACCAATCAAGTTACCTATACAGACTTCGATGGAAATTATTCATTCGAAAATGTAAAACCGGGAACTTATAATGTTGCAGCAAGCTATGTTTCATACGAAAAGAAATACATGCAGAATGTAACAGTAAGTCCTTCAAACAAAGAACTTGAGATTAGCTTGAAATCTTCAAACTAGTTTTTGTAAGGTTTATATATACTTAAGATTGCAGCCGCTTCTGAGAGCAGAGGCGGTTTTTTTATGCTCATTATTAAACTTTACATAAGGGATTACATTTTACCCTCTTTTATGAAATTTAATCGTAATCGTTCTTTAATTTTTTATATACAACTTAACTTTGACTTAACATTGAAACACAAACCAATTAACAGGAGGAGACGGATATGAAAAAGATATTCTTATTTATTGGATTTATTTTCTTCGTTGCTCTCGGAGCAAACGCACAAGAAGTTGTTGAAAAAGACGGTATTTACTATTTCGATTCAAAACCTTATACAGGCAGTTATATTGGTACTTACGAAAACGGGAACACAAAATTCAGCTTGTTTCTGAAAAACGGTAAGAAAGACGGCGAAATGCGTACATACTTCGAAAATGGGGATCTGAATGAAATCCGCAATTACAGCAAAAATGAAATGGACGGAACCTGGATTACCTACAACGAAAACAAGGTACAGGTTGGATTGGCTAACTACAAGGATGGTAAAAAAGACGGCGAATGGAAAGTTTGGGATGACGCCGGCAACTTAATCTACGACATGAATTATGTAGCTGGTGAAAAATCAGGCACCTGGAAAAAATACAAACCAAATGGGGAAATCCTAAGCGAGAGAACGTTTTAAATTGATAGGGGAAAAGAAAAGAGGAGCAACATTGCTCCTCTTTTTGTTTAGCTCCGACTCATAATTCCGAAGCAAATTATCTTTAAAATATTATCTACGCCTTTCTCCAGGTTTACCGTGCCGTAATCGCCGGCTGAAAGTGGCATTTCCAGCCCTTTTATAGCCGTTGTGATACCAATGGCTACCAACGTAAAGTCTTTGATGTCGAAAGCGTTTTTACGCACTCCTTCGATCAATATCCGTTTAATCATCCGGATCTCTTCCTGGTTGTACTTATTCTTGATATTGTCAATAAATTCAATTGCGGTTACGTCGTTTTCCAACGCATGGTAAAAGTTGGCCAACCCGCGGTAAGTATTCAGTTTTGTCAAAATGTATTCCCGCAGTTTCTCGACCGGGTCCGTATTTCGAAGGATTACTTTTTCAAGTTCGCGCTTCAGAATCTCAACTTCCTTCAAAATAACCGCTTGAAACAAATCTTCCTTGCTGCTGAAATAGTAGTATAACGAACTCTTGCCTTTGCGAACTGCATTCGCAATATCATCCAAAGTTGTCTTCTTGTAGCCGTATTTGCTGAAAATCTCTTGGGCAATCTTCAGGATATTTTCGCGATTGGCATCTTTTTTATTTACGCCATTATCGGAATTCATAACCATAAGTTGAAATTTATTATTGATTTTTCGAACGGCTAAAGATAGACGATTTTTTCGAATAAATCGTACTAAAAATCAATTGACAAAAATCAATCGCCCTTAACCAACTTAAAATCAAGTTGCTTTTTCGTCAGATCAGCGCGCATAATTTCGACCCGAACAGATTCCCCTAATTGATAAGTCTTTTTGCTGTGGTTACCAACCAAACAATAGTTCTTCTCGTCAAAGATGTAAAAGTCGTCATCCAGCTCACGCATAGGAACCATTCCTTCGCACTTATTCTCGAGTTCGACGTACAATCCCCAATCGGTTATCCCGGAGATCACCCCGGAGAAGATTTCACCAACCTTGTCCTTCATAAATTCTACCTGCTTATACTTGATCGAACTACGCTCGGCATTGGCCGCACGGCTTTCCATTTCAGAAGAGTGTTTACAGTAATCTTCAAACTTCTGTGCGTTAGCCGACCGTCCACCATCCAGATAGCGCTCCAACAAACGATGCGCCATCACATCCGGATAACGACGAATCGGGGACGTAAAGTGGCTGTAATACTCAAACCCCAAACCATAGTGCCCAATATTGCGGGTTGAATATTCTGCTTTCGCCATTGAACGAATTGCCAGGGTTTCTACAACGTTCTGCTCACTTTTTCCTTTCACTTTCTCCATCAATGCATTCATCGAATTCGAAATAGTTCTGGCAGATGTCGTTTGAATATCGTAACCAAACTTCTTAATGAAGTGATTAAAGTTCTCCAACTTTTCCGGATCCGGCTTATCGTGAATACGATAAACAAATGTTTTCGACTGCTTTCCACCCTTCACTTTACCTATAGACTCGGCAACCCGTTTGTTGGCTAAAAGCATAAACTCTTCAATCAGCTTATTACTATCCTTCGACTCCTTAAAGAAAACTGAAAGCGGTTTACCCTTTTCATCAATTTCAAACTTCACTTCAATCCTGTCAAAGGCCAGGGAACCCTCTTTAAAACGCTTATTCCGAAGTTTAACGGCCAGACTGTTTAGCGTCAGTATTTCTTCTTTTAAGTCGCCTTCTCCTGTTTCTATTACTTTCTGAGCCTCCTCGTAAGTAAACCGGCGATTCGAGTGAATAACAGTTCGCCCAAACCACTCTTTCAGTACTTCGCCGTCCTCATTCACTTTGAATACAGCCGAAAAACACAACTTATCTTCATTCGGACGCAAGGAGCAAACACCATTTGACAATTTTTCGGGCAACATAGGCACTACACGATCAACCAAATAAACCGAGGTTGCGCGTGAGTAGGCCTCTTCATCAATAATCGTATTGGGTTTCACATAGTGACTCACATCGGCAATGTGAACACCTACTTCCCACAGGTCTTCTTTCAGTCTACGAATAGACAAGGCATCATCGAAGTCTTTCGCATCTTCCGGGTCTATCGTAAAAGTCGTCACCTCGCGCATATCGCGGCGCTTTTCAATCTCGTCCTGCGGAATCTCCAGCGGAATACGTTCGGCTGCCTTCAGCACATTTTCGGGGAAACGCAAGGGCAAATCAAATTCAGCCAGAATTGCGTGCATTTCAGTATCGTTCTCACCGGCATTACCCAAAATTTCGATGACTTCACCAAAGGGGTTCTTCGCGCGTGCCGGCCATTCGGTTATGCGTGCAATAGCCTTTTGCCCACCAACGGCTCCATTCAACTTTTCGTTAGGGATAAATAAGTCGAAGCCAACTTTACCGACCGGGATCAGGAACGCAAAATTGCGCGACCGTTCAATTGTTCCTACAAAGGTTGTCTTAGCACGTTCGACGATTTCAACCACCTCCCCTTCAAGCTGATGTTTCTTCCGTCTGGCATAAACAATCACCCTCACTTTATCACCTTCCATCGCGTGATTCAGGTTACGCTGCGACACCAGAACCGGCTGATCAATCTCGTCAGAAATAACCAAGCCAAATCCTTGCGGCTGCAACTCAACGCGTCCGCTAATATGGCCTCCACGCGACTTCACTTTATATTTACCGCGGAAAACCTGCTCAATTGTACTGTCCTCAGAGAGCTCATCCAGCACAACACTAACAAGGCGTCTTATCTCTGGATCTTTCACCCCCAGCTCGCCCGCCAGCTGCTTATAATTAAAGGATTTTTGAGGATTATCATAAAAAATCGTCAGAATTGCATTCTTCAGGTTTCGTTTGTTATAGGTTGAAGATCCCGATCGACTTTTCTGCTTCTTTTTCTTCATAATGTGAAGTTGAATATTTGCGATTGAAGTTAAAATTATTTGCAAGGAATAAAAAAAAAGAGGAATGCAAATGTTTGCCTCCTCTTCGAACTATGCTGAAAACTACAGGTCACTCATTATTTCTTTTGTTCGGGAAAGACTGACTTCATCGGAAATATGCTTAGATCTTCGATATATAGCTCTCCTCCGGTATTGTAGAGAATATATTCACCGGAGTCTCCTTTGGGGGCGAATGTTCCCGAAATAAGAACCCTACCATCATTCGCAAACACCTCAACCGATGACCGATCAACCAGCACATCCAGTTTAATCTTACCATCTTCCGGCTGCAAATTTGCCGTTACGCCCAAACAAGAAAGCCGGTTGCGCGTAGCGTCGTAACGAATTTCGGTTCCATTGCCCGACTTATCTGCGCGAATAACGTAACCAAAGCTGCTAACCGACTTCAACTGGAAAACACCTTTCATCCGGAAACAATCTCCTTTAATGCGTTTAATCGGGTTCTTATCCAGCCCTGGAATCACATTTTTATCCTTCACCTCAAATGGTCTTTCCTGGAGTTGTTCGATCTCTCTAATCGGCTGCTTCAGGAGGCGCATACCTTCGGGATATGTTCTTAACTGCAATTCCACCGGGAATGACAACTGACCTGCAAACGGCATATCGGGCTGTTGAATATCACCAATTGATGCAATTTGAACAACGCGTGAGTCGCCATCAGAATCTGAAGCCGTAAATGTAGTTGCTCCACTATACTTCCCGTAAACCGAAGTCAACAATTCCGTCGTCGGCTTGAAACGCTTACCATCGAATTCTCCAATCATGTATGAACCAACCGAGTCGGTTACTACCCAATAGGTTTCATCCTGATGATTATTGACAGGAAGTTGATACATATCCGGATTTCCTTTCAAGCCAATATAATCGCTTTGATGCGTCCAATCGATGAGGTTGTTAGACGTATAAAACGAAAAGCCGTCAGGAATGTCTTCACTTTCGGGATCGCGAGCCAAAACCATCACAAAACACTGATTGGGCTGATACCAAAATACCTTAGGCGACCTTGCATTCTCAGACGCTTTGTATGGGATTAGCGGATTACTGGCATACTTCACCCAATTATCACCACCATCGGTACTATACGCTAAACGAATACCACATTCGTAACTTGTGTAAAACATCACCCAGGTAGGTTGATCTCCTTCTTGCTTTCCCAATGCATTATTGCTGTCCACCAAAACACTCCCGGCGCGAATTGTACATTTGTACAAATCACGGGTATCATCATCGGGCTCCAAAGCAACAGGTTTGTACTCCCAATGAATCAAATCGCGACTAACTGCATGTCCCATATTTAGGTACACCGGGGTTACGTCTACCGTACTATACTCGTAAAACAGGTGATATAAGCTATCCTTTTCAGAAAAAATAACCCCCGAAGGACTACCAATCCAGTTTTTTGCGGATGTGAAATGAAATTGGGATCGATAAACTTGTGAGAAATCGACTTCCTCTTCCTGCGCAAAAGCGACAACAACAGTATAACAGAGAAAAACAAAAGTAAAAAGTGATTTTATCATGTCTGATCTTTTCAGTTTTATAAGCAAAATAAGTAAAAAATCGTTACATAATTTATACAATTACATTAGACTATACTGTCTACCCCAAATCCAGATATTTGCCGGCCACATGCTTCCAACCTATCAGCTGATGGTTTCAAAGGCTTTTATACAACAAAAGAAATAACACTTACCAGGAATACTAAGCTCTGCGCCGGGCAAACGATCTATACCCGCATCCGTTTATATTCCACCCCATCTCCAAGAGCCTTGACCTTTCGATCCTGGTAGTTATTATTTGCCTTCTGGTTTTAAATTTTGAAGACGGCAAGCGAATGCAAAAAAATCATCCGCAAGTAAACCATACAGATGAAACCTTGTTATTTGAATTACCGTTATAAAAACGACAGAAATTTAAATTTGAAAACAAAAATGCTGATAAATTTTGATTTTAAAATAAATCTCTATCTTTGCCAGCAAATTAGACACAAACAAATGCTCTCGAACAATACATTTTATTATTGCTTTTATTACTTCACTTCAACAAACGGGGTCGAACAGTAATTGTATTGTTAAAAGCGAATAAAAATACTTGAAGGTCCCGAAAAATTTCGGGACCTTTTTTTTTGAAATAAACGAAGCATGAACGTAAGCATTATAGGATTAGGACTTATAGGTGGGTCAGTCGCCAGAGACTTACGAAAAACCCATTTTGCGGGTCATTTGATTGGGGTCGACGCCAACGAAGCACACGCAGAAGAGGCTCTTCAAATCAACTTAGTTGACGAGATTCTTCCGTTACAAGAGGCTGTTGCAAAAGCCGACTTGGTGGTGATTGCCATTCCTGTTAATAAAATTCGCCAGCTACTGCCCGAGATCTTGGATATAATCCAACCCGGGACTACAGTAACCGACCTGGGATCAACAAAACTCCGCATTGCAGAAGTTGTAGAAAAACATCCAAACCGCAGAAACTATGTTGCTGCACACCCAATGTCAGGGACCGAGAACTCCGGGCCGTCAGCTGCACTGGAAGGACTTTTCACGGGTAAAATAACTATCATCTGCGATCAGGAAAAAAGTGGTCCACAACATCTTGCACTAGTCGAGAAAATGTTCCAATGTATGGGCATGAATATCGCCTACATGTCGTCGGATGAACAAGACCACAGCACAGCATATATCTCACATCTTCCGCACGTAGTCGCTTATGCCTTGGCTAATGCAGCAATGGCAAAAGAAAACCGCCACATCATTTTCGACCTGGCAAGCGGGGGTTTTAACTCGACTGTACGTCTGGCGAAAAGTGCACCATCGATGTGGGGTCCGATTTTTATGGACAACAAAAAATACATTGTCGAGTCGCTTGACACTTATATCAAACACCTTATTGAGTTTAAAGACAGCATCCTGAACGACGAGAGCAGGATGTACGAACTTATGGAAAATGCGACAAATATTCGCGAAGTACTAAATGGGTCAAACCCATCACTGATTAAGAACGAAGAGAAAATTATTAAACTTTATACCAAATAAGAAAATGGCAGCAGAATTAGACATCAGACCAATAAAAGAGTGGTTACCTGAACTGAACAACCCTCTTTTGATTGCAGGCCCATGTAGCCTTGAAACAGAAGAACAAGCAATGGACACAGCGCGCCAGTTGGCTAAAGACCCACGTGTTTTTGGCTACCGTGGTGGTGTATGGAAACCTCGCACCCGCCCGGGAAGCTTCGAAGGAATTGGCTCTATCGGTCTGGAGTGGTTGAAGATGGTTAAACAAGAAACCGGATTGCGCGTGGGAACAGAAGTCGCCAACGCGCAACATACTGAGGAAGCACTGAAAGCCGGACTAGACATCCTTTGGATTGGCGCTCGTTCGACAGCAAGCCCTTTCGTCGTGCAGGAAATTGCTGATGTACTGAAGGGAACCGATGCTACTGTTATGGTTAAAAACCCGGTAAACCCGGATGTACAATTGTGGATGGGTGCATTCGAGCGTTTGAGCAGATCAGGTATTAAAAACATGGTTGGTATTCACCGTGGTTTTACTCCGTTCCGCGAAACGAAATACCGTAACTACCCGAACTGGCAAACATTCATCGAGCTGCGTCGTTTGATGCCTAACCTACCTGTGATTTGTGACCCAAGCCACATTGCCGGAAAACGCGAATACCTGTTCGAAGTTTCTCAGAAAGCATTTGATATGGGCATGGACGGATTAATGATCGAATCTCACCGCGATCCGTCTTGCGCACTGAGTGACGCCGCACAACAGTTAACACCAGCCGATCTTTTCAAAATGTTGGATAAACTAGTTATCCGCAATGTATCGGTTGAAAACAAACAATTTGGTGACCAATTGGAAGTACTGCGTAACCGCATCGACTCACTTGACACGGAATTGTTGGAAATTCTGGCTTCTCGAATGAATATCGTGCGCGAGATCGGTCAGTACAAAAAAGAAAACAACGTTACTGCTCTTCAAATTAGTCGTTGGACTGAGTTGATGAACAAACGCGTTGCAACAGGAGAAAAACTGAGCTTGGATCCGGTTTTTGTAAAGATTTTATTCCAATTAATCCACGAAGATTCAGTGCGTATGCAAACTGAAATTATGGATGCAGAATAAGATTCTACTAAGATAATTTTGCTGAAAGGACTGCCGAAAGGTGGTCCTTTTTTATTTGACGGCCGCAAGAGCCCCTTTTAACTTTTCTAAAGCCTTAACCATTCCCTTTTTAACCGTTTGATAGTCTTTCAGCTCCTTGCCAGCGTAAATAAACATGACACTAAGCTTCAAATCCCTTTCATTTAGAAAAGTCACAAAATTAGCCCGATTCAGGCGATAGGACTCACGCATGAGCCTTTTCAGGTAATTCCGCTTCACTGCACGCTTGAAATTCCGTTTCGACACTGAAAATGCCGCTTTAACGGTTTCCCCATCCTCAAGCTTAGTCACTTTAAATACAACTTTGAGCGGAAAACAGAAAACAGCTTCCCCATCAGCGAATAATTCGCCAATCAATTTCTGACTGCAAAGCCGATCTTTTTTCGAGAGACTAAACTCACCCATAGTGCAACGAAAATACAATAAAAAAGGGGAACGAAATTCCCCTTTTATACCTGTATCGATTGGAATACTTACTTCGTTTTGTTGATTTTCTTAATGAACTGCTCCAGCGCCATCGTCATTGACGGAGCCTGAGGTGTCGGGGCTTCAATGTCCAAACGCAAACCTGCTTCACGAACAGCGTTCGCAGTTGTTGGTCCGAAACAAGCAATTTTTGTGTCGTTTTGTTCGAAGTCCGGGAAATTCGATTTCAATGATTTAATTCCTGAGGGGCTGAAAAACACCAAAATATCGTAATTCACATCCTTTAAATCCGACAAGTCGCTGCTCACTGTACGATACAGAATGGCTTTGGTATACTTAAAGCCTCCTTTGTCCAGCAGTTGCGGGATTTCTTGCTTATGAATGTGCGAGAGAGGAACAAGGTATTTATCATCCTTGTGCTTTTTCATCAGCTCAGTAACACTGGAGAATACTCCTGTACCGTAGAAAATTTTGCGTTTTCTGTATACGATATACTTCTGCAGATAGAAAGCAGTAGCTTCCGAAATACAGAAATATTTCATGGTATCAGGAACGGTAATCCGTTGATCCTGGCAAATTCTGAAAAAGTGGTCAATAGCTGTACGGCTGGTAAAAATAACCGCCGTATGATCCAGAATCTGAATTCTGGTCTGCCTGAATTCTTTGGCAGAAACTCCTTCAACCTGAATGAATGGTCTAAAATCCACCTGTACGCTCATTTTTTCGGCTAAATCAAAGTAAGGGGATTTTGCAGTCTCAGGCTTTGGTTGCGATACTAAAATTTTCTTGATTTTCAAGATCTTTCAAATTTAAAAATTACACACCAGCTTAAACTAACACCAACTTGTAGATGTAGAATAGTGGTAAAATTTCAAGGGTACAAAGGTACAAAATCAAATAAAATATCGGAAAATCTTTCCTTAGTAAAATTTTAAGCCCTCGTAATACCAGCAAAATGTAGCATAGCAGCACCATGATGCCTCCTATTCCAACTAAAATTTCCGGGTTTGGTAACCTCGAAAATGCTAATATCAGTGTCACCGGAATCAGAACTACGCCTAAAATCCGGTTAAAAAGATTCATATTATACAGAACTTCCTGTGTTTCAGCGTTCGCTTCGGCCATCTTCCCCTGCACTGAATACAGCCCTTGTTTTAAGCCGAAATACACAATAACGCCGGCAAAAATGATCAAGTACTTTAAGATCCCGCTGCTAATACCAAAACCAAGTTGTCGTCCGAACACCTGAAACAAGAACAGGCTCAATGTCAACACAAAAATCAGATCGAGGCGAAAAGCGGCATGCGTAAGACTCACCGAACGCTCCCTGAAAAGTCGTGATGCAGTCGAGTAATTGACCGCCGCATGAAACATTTGTATGAGATATTTACCGAAAAGCAGTCGAACAGAGCTAAACAACACCAACGCAAGGATCAATACTCCAATCGTCCAATCGGCAGAGCGACTCGGCAGTTTATGCTCCGGAAGGGTCAATCCAATCTTTTCAGGTACGGTAGCGACCTCAACTTTCACCGATTCCAACGGATGTCTCATCGGAATCTCATTAACCAGTTCCTGACGAAACCGGTACGCCTGTAATGTTCCTTGTGTTTGTTGCTTGTGCTGAACAAATTCTGAGACTTTCGAACCAGACCGCTGTTTTTGAACGGACAAAAAATTAGATTCAACCTGACCCGTCAGGCTTTTAGAAAGCTTTACACTAGGGGTTGAGAGGGAGGTTTTCAAACTGTCTTCAGACTGCAATAATTCTGCCATGTCCAGCACTGTGTTTGTTTCTGTGCAAAATTAATGATTTCGCGACGCAAATCAGTTCAAACTGTACCTTTGTGCAAAAATTAATTTTTCAACATGGGCAAACAACATCATTTCCATTTGGCGCCACTGCAGGGTTTCACCGACTTTGTTTACCGAAAGTGCTATCACGAGCTATTTGGAAATGTCGACGCTTATT
>QKCF01000125.1 GCA_003246935.1 Sunxiuqinia sp.
CACCGTCAGCTTTCCATATTTCAAGCACTGCTAACGCATCCACTTCATAGGGTTCATACACAGGATTGTCGGATTTTAACAGCAACTGATTATTTGATTTACCATAGAGTCGCTTATAAACCAGTCCTTCGTCCTTTGTAATCATTACATAGGTTTCACCATCTTTAACGTCAACTATCGACTCAACAAACTCGCAGAAAACATAAGAGCCCTCCTGCACCGGGAGCATACTATCCCCCTTAAGTTGAAAAACCCGGTAAGTTTTCCCGCGTGAAAGCTCCGGAACGGGCATATTGAATGCTGGTAATTGTCCCACATACTCCGGATCGGCAAAACCATTTAAATAACCCGCTGATGCTTTTATCGGAACCACCGCAATCATCTCTTCATTTTCCGAATCAACAACGACAGAAAGAATCCTTAGCTCCCCCACTTTCGAGGCCTTCGCACTGTCTTCTGTGCTCAATTCAGTACTGATCAGTTTATCCAGACTCAAGTCGAAGGTCGCAGCAATTTGCTGTAACATCGGAATTTTGGGAGTAGCTCTTCCCTCCTCGTATGCACCAATATGAGAACGCTTCAGTCCCAGCTTATCAGCTAAATCTTGTTGTGTCAGGTTAAATTCCTGTCGAAGGAATTTAAGATTGCTCGCGCTAAATTTATTAGTATTCTCCTCTTTTGAGACCAATATTTTTAGCAATGCTAAATTTATTAGTATTTTTGAAATGTGCTTTTTTGAAACCAAGTGTAAATATAGGCCAAAATGAACGAAACAATACTTAACAAACTAAAAATATTAGCAGACGCAGCTAAATATGATGTTTCATGTGCGTCCAGCGGGAATAAACGACCAAACACTGGAGGACTTGGAAACGCATTGGCTCCAGGAATCTGCCACAGTTTCACCGATGACGGGCGGTGCATCAGCCTGCTCAAGATACTAATGACAAACTATTGTATCTACGACTGTGCCTATTGCGTCAACCGCCGCTCAAACGACCGCCCACGAGCTACGATGACTGTGCAGGAAGTGGTTGACCTAACGATCGGGTTCTACCGGCGAAACTACATTGAAGGACTTTTCCTAAGTTCCGGAATTATCAAGAATGCAGACTACACCATGGAACGCTTGATGCTTGTTGCACGAAAACTCCGCACAGAGGAACGTTATAACGGGTACATTCACCTCAAAGCAATTCCCGGAGCAAGTCCGGAACTAATTAAGCAGGCCGGGCTCTTCGCGGACAGACTCAGCGTAAATATTGAAATCCCGACTGAACAACAATTACAGTTACTGGCTCCTGAAAAAGATTTCCCTTCCGTGCTGCAACCAATGAATCAAATCCGCACCGGCATACAGCTCTACAAGGAAGAGCGCAAAAAATATCAACATACTCAACGGTTTACGCCAGCCGGTCAAAGCACCCAACTAATTGTTGGAGCGAGCCCCGAGAGTGACCAACAAATATTATCGCTGGCATCTGGACTATACGATCAACAAAAACTAAAGCGGGTTTACTACTCAGGGTATTTACCGGTTAATGATTACGACAAACGGCTACCTGCACTCAAAATACCTCCGTTGGTTCGGGAGAATCGCTTATACCAGAGCGACTGGCTCATGCGCTTTTATCACTTTCAGGCTGACGAGATCTTATCCCCCGAACAGCCGTTTCTTGATTTGGAAATCGATCCCAAATTAGCTTATGCAATCCGAAACCTACATCTATTCCCGGTCGATATTAATCGGGCCGATTATGAAATGATTTTGCGGGTTCCCGGAATTGGCGTACAATCCGCAAAAATGATTGTTGACGCCAGGCGTTTCCGTCGTTTAACCAGCCTTCATCTTAAGAAAATTGGAGTCGTAATGAAACGAGCACAGTATTTTATCACTTGTAACGAGCTAGCTGCCCATTCACGAGATTGGGATCCATTCGTCCTCCGAAGTCATATTATTCACGAAAGCCAAAGCAAATACCGAAAAGCCGGAGATACACAACTGAGCCTTTTTCATTTTTCGAAACCCGCAAAAATAACATCACAACCCTCAATGCTCTTTAAACATTAATCAATGGCAATCATCTTATACGACGGGACATTCGCAGGATTCATGACAACTATTTTTGAATGCTATGCGCAAAAATTGGAACCAACAAACATTTGTAAAGAAGACTCTTTCCAGGAAAGTCTGTTCTCGGAGCACATTCAAATTGTAACGGACCTTGAAAAATCGCAACGAGTTTGGAACGGGCTTCAACAAAAATTACACCCACGTAACAGGGAACTTCCGGTGCTCACCTTTCTGTCTGAAGAAGATGGCATTGAAATGCGACTGTATCGGTTCATTAAAAGAGTGTTTAACTCCCGCCAACGGATAGACACCGACTATGCAGATCCGGATGTTTTGACACTCAAAAAAATTGAAAGAGTAGTTATGCGGGAATCCATGCGAATACTCCAGTTTGTGAGGTTTCAGCAAACCATTGACGACATTTACTTCGCCCCAATTGAGCCTCAATTTGATGTCCTTCCCTATACGCTTAAACATTTCAAAAATCGCTTTGCTGACCAAAAATGGCTCATTTATGATGTCAAACGCGATTATGGTTTTTTTTATGACTTGGATCAGGTAACCGAAATGACGCTGAATGAGAAGAATTTCTCAATTCATGACGGCAAATTAGCAGACAATATTACGCAGGAAGACGAAGCCACCTATCAATCGCTATGGAAAAGCTATTTCAAGCATATCAACATTGAAGAGCGAAAGAATTTGAAACTTCAACGTCAGCACATGCCCCACCGCTACTGGAAATTTCTTACCGAAAAGAACTAACCCTCATACATGAAAAGGCATAAAAAAAGCCCCCACAATGTGGGAGCTTTCCTATAAAGCAAGTATATATTACTTTTTAAAATAGTCTTTAACCATTTCGTTAGGAACGATACCTTCTTGAAATGTATACGCGCCGGTTTTAGATGATTTAGTCATCTTGATTACTTTTGCATAACCTTTACCAGCTCCTTTTTGCAATGATGCAACTGCTTTCTTAGCCATATCTCAAATTATTTAATTTCGCGGTGTACAGTTACTTTTTTCAAGAATGGGTTGTATTTTTTCAACTCCAAACGTTCTGATGTATTCTTACGGTTTTTTGTAGTAATGTAACGAGAAGCTCCTGGAACTCCAGATTCCTTTTGCTCAGTACATTCTAAAATAACCTGAACTCTATTTCCTTTTTTAGCCATTTCTTACGGTTTTAAACAGTTTTAATCAAACCTTGTTCTTTAGCACCTTTTAATGCCGCACTTAATCCATTTTTATTAATGGTACGCAATCCGGCTGCCGATACTGTCAACGTAATCCAACGATCTTCTTCAGGAAGATAGAATTTTTTATTGAACAAGTTCGGACTAAACCGACGTTTAGTCTTTCTATTCGAGTGAGAAACATTATTTCCCACCATTGCTTTTTTTCCGGTTATTTGACAAATTCTTGACATTGTCTTTATTTTTTACAGAATCACACACGTTTTTCAAACAGTTCGCAAAATAA
>QKCF01000118.1 GCA_003246935.1 Sunxiuqinia sp.
ATGACCGAAAAATCGAAAATTCAACTTGAGTTCCCAATTAAATGTTCCCCGAGCGTATTGTATAATCGTTTTAGCACGGCTTCAGGTCTTAGCGAGTGGTTTGCTGATGATGTCCATGTAAAAGGGAAAAAATACACGTTTCTTTGGGACGGATCGGAGCAAATAGCCGAGATGATTCAGAATAAAGATAGCCGCGTGGTGCGATTTAAGTGGGACGACGACGATGACGAAGAAACTTATTTTGAGTTTTTGATAACAAAGGATGAATTGACAGGGGATGTTACCTTGTTGATTACAGATTTTGCAGAGGATGATGAAGTAGCCGAAGTTACGGAATTATGGAACTCTCAGGTAACAGATTTGAGAAGGATTCTTGGTTGTTAACTTCGATTAACTTTAATTTTTTCCAAAATAGCTTAGCTTTGTATCGTTTCCCAAAACATTAAAATGAAACGATTACATCAATATGTTCTGAAGAGCTTTCTTGGCCCTTTTTTTATGACCTTTTTCATCTGTGTTTTCATTCTGCTCATGCAGTTTCTGTGGAAATACATCGATGATATGGTTGGTAAGGGCTTGGAATGGAATATTGTAGCCGAACTTCTTATGTATGCGTCAATGGGGCTGATTCCAATGGCGTTCCCGTTGGCCACACTTTTGGCTTCGATCATGACCTTTGGTAGCCTGGGCGAAAACTACGAGCTGGTGGCTATGAAAGCTTCCGGTATTTCGTTGTTTCGCATTATGAAGCCGTTGGTGTTCGTTGCTATTGGTCTGGCTCTTTTTGCATTTTACTTTTCTAATAATATTCTTCCGCAAACCAATTTAAAATTTGGTGCCTTAATGGCAAGTATTAAAAAGCAAAAGCCTGAAATGGTCATTGCGGAAGGGGTTTTTACAAACGATATAGACGGCTATAGCATCAAAGTTGATCGCAAGAGCAAGAAGAGCAATATGCTCTACGGAATTCTTATTTACGACCATCAGGAGAATCAGGGTAACACTTCAGTTACAGTGGCGGATTCAGGATACATGAAGATTTCGGAAGATAAGAAATTCATGATCATGACGTTGTTTGACGGCGAAAACGCAGAAGACCAAAATGTGAGACAAAGCAGGCGCGATAAGCGTTATGAATTCCGTCGAACTCATTTTGGAAAGCAGGTTGTAACTGTGCCGTTGAAGGGGTTCGACTTTAAACGAACTGACGAAGATAACCTCCGGAATATGTACCGGATGTTGACCTTGGGGCAGTTGGAGCATTTCGAAGATTCGCTTTATACGGATTACAACTATCGTGTTCGGCGCTTTGCCATCAATATGCGTTACAACCAAAAGCTTAACCGTTCAATCGTAGATTTGACGGCTGTTAACGACTCGCTTAAAGTGTATCACGGTATGGGTGAAGTCAATGCTTTGAATTTTGATTCGTTAATGGTAAATCTGGATCCGATGAAGCGAGATGAGGTTTATCAATCTGCGCTAAGCCAGGCAAGGATGAATAAACAGACTATCGATCAAAACGTATTTGAGCTCTACAACATCAAGAAAAACCTGAATAAATATTCGATGGAGAAACATCGCAAGTTTACTTGGTCGGTTGCTTGTTTGATTTTCGCGCGATTATCAGAAAAGGGGGACTTGGTATGCCTACTGTTGTCTCGATTTTTATGTTTATTTTATACTACATGGTTGCAATTTCCGGAGAGAAAGCAGCTCGTGAGGATGTATGGACCATGTTCGAAGGAATGTGGTTGTCAACGTTTATCTTTTTCCCCTTTGGATTTTTCCTTACATACAAAGCTGCAACTGATTCCGGTTTGTTAAATGTTGAAACTTATCAGCACAAAATCAAGAAATTCGTAAATTTTATTCTTCGAAGAAAGAATGATTCAGTAAATTCCAATCATGCGAATTCTACAACTAACTAATAAGACTCCCTGGCCTCCTACCGATGGAGGCGCGATTGCTACGCTCAACTTATCCAAAGGTTTTTTTCTTTTGGGTAATCCGGTTACTATTTTGGCGATGAATACGGAAAAACACTTCACTCGCTTGGAGGATATTCCGGAGCATCTGGCTGCTCAAATCCGATTTAAGCTGGTTGATGTTCCTGCCCGAATTACCTTTTTGGGGGCTATGGGAAATCTTTTGTTTTCAGATCTTCCGTATAATGCAACCCGGTTTATAAGCGAAGATTATAGTAAGGCTTTGATTGAGTTGCTGAAAGAGGAAGAATTCGACGTTATTCAGTTGGAAGGACTTTATATGTGTCCCTATATTCCCTTAATTCGCAAACACAGTAAGGCGCTGATTGCTTACCGCGCCCACAATATTGAATATGAAATCTGGGAACGCGCCCAAAAAGTTGCCTCCGGGTTTCAGCGATTTTATTTAAATCTGTTGGCTAAGCGAATCAAACAATTTGGTATGAGTTACCTGAATACCTACGACGTCGTGGTTGCTATTACAGATAGGGATGGTGAGCATCTTGATCGGCTCGGAAATATAAAACCGAGAACGACGTCCCAAACAGGTATCGACTTTTCAAGCTTGGTGCCTACCGCAAAGGATTTGGAGTTTCCTTCTCTGTTCCACATCGGCTCGTTGGAGTGGGGGCCGAACCAGGAAGGTTTGCTTTGGTTTTTGAAAGAGTGTTGGCCGCTGATTACAAAACAATATCCGGAGGTGAAATTTTATGTTGCCGGGCGGAATGCTCCGCAGTGGCTGGCTTCTAAACTCAGGAAGATAACGAATGTCGTTTTTCTGGGTGAAATTGAAGACGCATACCAGTTCATGAATTCCAAAGCAATTATGATGGTCCCATTGCGATCAGGCTCGGGTATGCGCATTAAAATCGTTGAGGGAATGGCGCTTGGAAAAGCAATTGTTTCGACAAAAATCGGGGTTGAAGGTATTGCTGCGGCTGACCACGAACAAATTCTAATTGCAGACGAACCATACGAATTCTTACAGGCTGTTACTGAGTTAATAGAAGATAAAGCGCTTTATAAAAAGGTTTGTAAGAATGCTGTCGAGTTTATTCGCGAGAAGTTCGATAACCTTGCAATTGCGCAATCATTGACTGATTTCTATAAGGAAAATCTAAATGTTTGAATGGCTATTCTGGATAGCGCTTCTCATTATCGTTTACACCTATTGTGGCTATGCATTGGTGTTGATGGTACTGGTTAGTCTAAAACGGATGCTGTTTGGTAAACGAAGTGAAGTCCAAAATCAGGAAGAATGGCCCGAGGTAACCTTGTTTGTTACGGCTTATAACGAGGCTGATTTTGTAAGGTCAAAGGTTGAAAATTCCCTTCAATTGAGCTATCCGAAAGATAAGTTGAAGTTTTTGTGGATTACGGACGGCTCTACTGATGAAACACCTGAATTGCTTCAAAAATATCAGCAAGTGAGGGTCGAACATTTGGCGGAACGGCGAGGTAAAGTTCACGCCATGAACAGGGGAATGCAGTTTGTTGAGACCCCCTATGTTGTTTTTTCCGATACAAATACGATGCTCTCTGCAGATTCGCTGCAAAACTTAGTTCGTCATTTCAGGAATCCTAAAGTGGCTTGTGTTGGCGGCGAAAAACGAGTACTGACTGAAGGAGGCACTAATGTTGCTGCCAATGGCGAAAACATGTACTGGAGCTTCGAATCAAAGATTAAGCAAATGGAATCGGAGTTAAGTTCTGTCGTTGGTGTTGCCGGTGAGTTATTTGCGCTCCGAACCGAGCTTTATCGCTCTGTTCCAGAAGATTGTCTGCTCGATGATTTTCAAATATCGATGGGGCTGGCGGCGGACGGATACCGCGTAGTTTATGAGACAAATGCCATCGCTGTAGAAACAGCTTCGTTAAATGTAAAAGAGGAGTTAAAACGGAAGAGTCGAATTGCCGCAGGCGGACTGCAGTCGATGGTGCGGATGATTCAGTTGCTGAATCCTTTCAGATTAGGATGGCTAAGCTTTCAATATTTTTCGCATAAAATTTTAAGATGGACGCTGGCTCCATGGGCGTTAATTGTTGCTTTAGTGGCAAATATTGCATTGGTTGTAACTGATTCTTCAGAATTAATTTACATCCTCTCCTTGGGTTTTCAGTTTTTGTGGTATCTGCTTGCATTGCTGGGCTTTATACTGGAAGGTCACCTTAGGGGTAACAAGCTGTTGTTTGTCCCGTATTATTTTACGGCGATTCATTTCGCTGCAATTAAAGGTCTTTACAGGTTTGTCGGTAATAAACAATCGGTTGCATGGGATAAAGCGCAGAGAGCTTAACCCTCCGAAAGTCATTTGTAAATCGATAATTTTGCTTAATTTTGCAGCGGCATTTTGAAAACCAACCAATTATAATGACAGAGTTCAAATTAAATACAATTCCAGAAGCGATCGAAGCCATAAAAAATGGTGAGTTAGTGATTGTTGTCGATGACGAAGATCGCGAAAATGAAGGTGACTTTATTGCAGCCGCCGAGTTGATGACTCCCGAAAAGGTGAATTTCATGGCTACACATGGTCGCGGGTTGATATGTGCGCCATTGATGGAAAAGCGTTGCGAAGAGTTGGAACTGGACCTGATGGTCGGTAAAAATACTTCGTCGCACGAAACTCCGTTTACTGTTTCTGTTGACTTGATTGGCTACGGATGTACAACGGGCATTTCGGCTGCAGATCGGGCTAAGACCATTCGAGCTCTAGTTAATAAGAATACCAAACCGACTGAACTTGGACGTCCGGGACATATTTTCCCGTTGAAGGCCAAGGAACGCGGTGTACTGCGTCGTGCAGGCCATACTGAAGCAGCTATAGATCTGGCGCGATTAGCAGGATTGGAACCGGCAGGCGTGTTAGTGGAAATCATGAATGAAGACGGAACAATGGCTCGTCTTCCGGAATTGATTAAAGTGGCTGAGCGTTTTAATCTTAAGATTTGCACGATTAAAGACCTGATTGAATACTTACAGGATTCTGATAGTTTAATTGAGCGTGGTGAAGAAGTTCCTATGCCAACAAAATACGGTAACTTCAATATTATCCCTTTCCGTCAGAAAACAAACGGTATGGAACACGTTGCCCTTGTAAAAGGAACCTGGGAGAAAGACGAAGAGATCTTGGTGCGTATGCACTCATCTTGTATGACCGGTGATATTTTTGGATCATTCCGTTGCGAATGCGGCGATCAGTTGCACAAAGCGATGGAGATGATTGAAAAAGCCGGCAAGGGTGTCATTGTTTACATGATGCAGGAAGGTCGTGGTATCGGATTGATGAACAAGATTGCAGCATACAAGTTGCAGGACGAAGGAATGGATACCGTTGAAGCTAATATTCACCTTGGATTTAGAGCCGACGAACGTGATTATGGCGTTGGGGCGCAAATCTTGCAAAATCTGGGGGTGAAGAAGATGAAGCTGATGACCAACAACCCGGTGAAACGGGTGGGAATTGAAGGCTACGGACTGAAGGTTACTTCAACTGTTAATATCGAAATTGAGCCGAACGAGTTTAACCAACGTTACCTGAAAACAAAGCGCGATCGAATGGGGCATTTCCTGCAAAAATTTAAATACGAATAGTTGCTATGGGAATGTTTGATCACCTGTTTAGCGACGGGTACGAAGATACTGTTGAAGGGGTTGACTTTTACCTCTCTAAAGAAGGTTATCGCGTGATGACAGAAAGCTACCTCGTAAAACGCGGGTATTGTTGTTCTAACGGATGTAGGCATTGTCCGTACGATCCGAAGGCGACGAAAGGAAATCGAAATCTAAGGCCCGACGTGGCTAAAAAATATAATTTGTAATTGAAAGGCTGTCCTGAGGGATGGCCTTTTTTTGCATTCTGAAAAGCATAAAATCAGACAATCTGGAAATCTCTTTTTTGAATTTAATTCATTAAACTTGTTCTTTGGGTAACACCAATAAACTTAAAGGTGGCACCAACGTTTAACAGGTATGGAAATGAATAAAACACAAATTCAAAATAAGCTGGAACAACTGGAGGAATGGTTTAAAGCAAGAAAAGGTTCTATTGTTGCTTTTTCCGGCGGGATCGATTCAACCTTGGTGTTGTTTCTGGCACGGAAATTTCAAGGTAAGTCGAATGCGATTGGCGTCATTTCAAACTCAGAAAGCTTAAAGGCAAAGGATTTTGAGCTGGCGCAAGATTTCTGCAGGGAATTCGATATTCATCTCGAGGTTATCAAAACAGAAGAGCTGACGGATGAGCGCTACAATCAGAACCCTGAGAACCGCTGCTTTTTTTGCAAGGAGCATTTGTTCCAAGATTTACAGGATATCAAAGCAAAATATCCGGAGTTTGACGTTTTAAGCGGAACCAATCACGATGATTTAGGGGATTACCGTCCGGGTTTGCAGGCTGCCGCGCAATATAAAGTGTTGGCTCCGATGGCTCAATGTAAACTCACCAAAGAGGAAATCCGCGATATCGCCCGAAGTTTCAATTTGCCAAACTGGGATAAGCCGGCTAGTCCGTGCCTCAGCTCACGTATCCCATACAATCACCAAATTACACGCGAAAAGCTGAAGCAAGTAGAAGCTGCTGAGAGTTTCCTGAACGATTTGGGCTTTGTTGATGTGCGGGTGCGCCATTATGGCTCCTATGGAAAGGTTGAGGTACAACAATCGGAGTTGGAGCGTCTGTTCTCAATGGAGAATCAGGTCGTGAAGCAAATTAAATCTATGGGCTTCGAGGATGTGAAACTGGACCGAGAAGGATTGGTTTCCGGTAAGTTGAATCGTGTTCTCAAAAGCGTAAATCAAACCGAAATAAAATCATGAAAATCCTATATTACGACTGCTTTGCCGGTATTAGCGGCGATATGAACCTCGGCGCGCTTATTGACCTTGGTGTTGATGCTGATTATCTGAAGCAGGAACTTTCAAAATTAAATATCGAGGGTTTTCACCTCGAAATTAAACCAGATCAACGGAGAGGAATTACCGGAACCAAGGCTGATGTGATCATCGAAAATCCGGATAATGAGAAGCACCGTCACCTGCGGCATGTGGAAGAGATTGTGAACAGTAGCACCCTCTCGGATAAGGTTAAAACAAATGCACTAAAGATCTTTCGCCTGATTGCGGAAGCTGAAGCCCGAGTGCATAATATCGATATTCAAAAGGTGCATTTCCACGAGGTTGGAGCCTTGGACTCCATTGCTGATATTGTTGGTGCGGCCATCTGCCTCGACTACCTCAACGTGGATAAAGTGCTGGCATCTCCGATTCAGTTGGGCGGTGGAACGGTAAAATGTGCTCACGGGGTGATGCCTGTTCCTGCACCTGCAACGGCCTTAATCGTGGAAGGTTTGCCGGTGAAGACCGGTTTGGTGAACCACGAGGCAACAACGCCCACAGGAGCAGCGATCCTTGCTGCCATGGTCGACGAGTTTACCTCGCAAATTGACTTGCCGATTGTAAAAACAGCTTACGGTATTGGAAACCGCGATGCTGAGGTGGCGAATGTGTTGCGCGTTTACCTGCTCGAAGGTCATACTGCAGCATCGGATGTGGAAACGGTAGAAGCCGTTTTACTCGAAAGCAATATCGACGATATGAACCCGGAACACTACGATTTCATGCTGAACGAGTTGTTCGAAGCCGGTGCCAGCGATGCCTGGCTGACGCCAATCATTATGAAGAAAGGACGTCCGGCAGTAACTTTATCTGTTCTCAGTAAGCTCGAGTTGGTCGAGGCGATGAAGAAGATCATTTTCATTCAAAGTACCTCTCTGGGAATTCGTGAATACCGGGTGCAAAAGCATATGTTGTACCGCGAGGAGATTGAGGTAGAAATCCCGTTGGGAAAGGTGCGGGTGAAGCAAAGTTATTATCATGGCCGCTTGTTGAAATCGAAACCGGAAACGGACGATTGTAAGCGATTGGCGCGTGAGAACGGTATCAGCATTCGCGACGTCGAAAAAATGGTCATTAACCAGCTGGAAGCATGAGCCCGAGAGAGATTTTAGAACAATATAAGAACGGAGAGATAACCCTGACCGAAGCGCTTGAGCATTTGCCAAGTCATGGGATTGAGGAGATGGGATTTGCAACCATCGATACTGACCGCCAGAAGCGAACTGGGCTGCCTGAGGTGATTTATGCTTCGGGCAAGACGCCGGAGCAGGTTGCCTTAATAGCCGAACGGATGTACCAAAAGGGAATTGATGTGCTGGCAACACGGGCAACACCCGAGATGTTCGATGCCGTTCGTGCCTATATTCCGGATGCTGTCTATAATCCGATGGCGAAAACAATTATTCACCGAAAGAGTGTCGCAGAGAATCCGAAAGGATACATTGCCGTGGTGGCCGCCGGAACATCGGATATGCCGGTGGCTGAGGAAGCTGTTGAAACGGCTCGCTTCCTGGGGAACCGGGTAGAGTCGGTTTATGATGTGGGCGTGGCAGGAATTCATCGCCTGTTTCATAAGTTGGAGCTTATTCGCAATGCACGGATTATCGTCGTGGTGGCTGGCATGGAAGGAGCACTGGCTAGCGTAATCGGTGGACTGGTGGATAAACCGGTGATTGCAGTGCCTACCAGTGTGGGGTACGGCGCTAACTTCGAAGGATTGTCGGCCTTGCTTGGGATGCTGACAAGTTGCGCCAGCGGAGTGAGTGTTGTTAATATTAATAACGGATTTGGAGCTGCTTGTCAGGCTTCATTAATCAATCGATTATAGCATGAGTGATATTCAAGTTCTCTTGTTTTCGGCGCTTACGCTGGGCTTTGTGCATACTCTGCTGGGCCCCGACCATTATTTGCCGTTTATTGCTATCAGTAAAGCCCGTCAGTGGTCAACACGCAGAACAATGTTGGTAACCTTCTTTTCAGGGGTCGGCCATGTTGGGAGCTCTGTATTAATTGGCGCTGTTGGTATTGCGCTCGGAACCAGCCTGAGTAAGCTAAACGGTATTGAGTCGTTTCGCGGAGAACTGGTTGCCTGGCTTTTGTTTGCTTTTGGGGTGGGTTACACCCTTTACGGAATTTACAAATATATAAGCAGCTCACATCATGCGCATTTGCCTACCTTCCTGATGCCGAAAAAAGTACGTGAACATCACCATTTGCCGGTGACCGAAGAGGAAGCTAAAAAATTGAATATCACACCCTGGATTATTTTCCTGATTTTCGTTTTCGGTCCATGTGAAGTACTGATTCCGCTATTGATGGTTCCGGCATATACGCACAGTGCAGCAGGAATGGCCTCGGTAGCATTCATCTTCTCGATTGGGACGATTGTAACTATGATGACCGTTGTCTATCTTGGCCATAAAGGTGTGTCGCTGATCAACTTTAAACACCAGGAACGTTACATGCATTTGTTGGCCGGCGTTGTGATCCTCATCAGCGGTGCAGGGATGGTTTTCCTGGGCTGGTAGTATAATTTGGGCTAGTCCTAAATAATCTGTCGCGCTTATTTAGGACTAGTCATTTCTGCTTCCAACCTTGTTTATTTGCTGGCCTGATCGAGCAAGGCCAAGTCTTCTGCATCGAGTTTCAGTTCTGGTGCGGCGAAAAGTGTTTCGAGCTGGCTTTTGCTGGTGGCGCTTACAATGGGAGCCAGCAGGTGAGGTTGGGCTAACAGCCAGGCCAGCGATACAGTTGCCGGTTGGCTCCCGTGTTTTTTTGCAACCTGATCGAGGGCAGAAAGCACCCCTAGTCCTTTTTCATTGAGGTATTGTTTGGCTCCTGCGCCGCGCACGCTCTTAACCAAGTCGGCTTCAGAACGATATTTGCCGGTTAGGAAACCGGATGCCAGCGACCAGTAAGGAAATACACTCAAACCGTATTTTTCAACTAACGGCAGGTATTTGCTCTCGTAGTTGGTGCGTTCAACCAGGTTGTAGTGTGGTTGTAGGGCAACGTATTTCGGGAAGCTATTCTTTTCGGCTACATCAAACGACTCAATCAGCCGTTCGGGCGATACATTTGATGCGGCTATGTAGCGCACCTTGCCTCCTTTTACCAACTCGTCGTAAGCCGACAGGGTTTCTTCAACTGGCGTTTTATCATCATCGAAGTGAGTATAGTATAAATCAATATAGTCTACCTGCAGGCGTTTCAGCGACTCGTCGGCACATTTCAAAATTTGCTTTTTGCTGATGTCTTTCGGATGCACTTTCGTTTCGGAACCAATTTTGGTGGCAATAACCAATTTGTCGCGGTTGCCACGAGCTTTCATCCAGTTCCCGATGATGGTTTCCGACTGGCCTCCAACATCATTTACCCACCATGAGTAGGTGTTGGCTGTGTCGATAAAGTTAAAACCACCATCGACAAAAGCATCCAGGATTTCAAACGATTGTTTTTCATCTAATGTCCATCCAAATACATTGCCACCGAAGTTGATTGGAGCGATCTCCAAATCGGTGTTTGCAATTTTTACTTTTTTCATGTCATTTCTGTTTTTATTGTTTTCCGGCGCGTTTGCGTCATCAATATTGTCCTTCAATGTGGTTGTTCAGGCTCGTTGGTTTGACTTAAGGGAATTTTTAAATAGGCTTTGCGTAAATATAACAAAAAGATGCCGGTGTTGTTGAAGAAATTTCAGCGGAGGTAGTGGCGGAATAGAAAAAGGCCGAAGCTTACGCCCCGGCCTTTGAAGTATATATGAATTCTTTATTTGGACTGGTTATTATGCCTTGCCGCTTGACTCTTTTGTGAAAATAGCGTCGAGAACGGCAATCGTTGCCATATTGACGATCTCACGAACGGTACTTTCCATCGGCAGAACGTGTACCGGTTTTTCGATTCCAAGCAAGATTGGTCCAATGATTTCGTAACCCGATAGCTCGTGCAACAGTTTGTGTGTGATGTTAGCTGTTCCATGGCTTGGAAAAATCAAGGTGTTTACGTTTCTGTCGCCCCATTTTGCAAAGGGGAATTTTTCCATGCGTAGTTTTTTGTTGAGGGCAAAGTTTGCCTGGATCTCACCATCTACGATTACTTCCGGGTGTTCTTTGTGCAATAACTCAACGGCTTTGCGTGGCACTGCTGGGTCTCCCAATTCTGTTGATCCGAAGTTCGAGTGAGATAGCAACGCAATTGCCGGTTCAATGTTGAAACGGCTAACCGTACGGTTTACCAGCAGGGTAATTTCTTTCAACGCTTCAGCATCCGGGTTTGAATTGATGATAGTTGTGTCGGCCAAAAAGATTGGTCCGCGTTTAGCCATCACCATATACATACCGGCAATCTGTTTCCCCGGGTTGTTGGTTCCAATGATTTGTTTGATCGGGCGGATAGTGTCGGAGTATTTGGTTGCATAACCAGAAACAAATGCATCGGCATCGCCCATTTCCACCATCATTATACCGAAGTATTCATTGGCGTACATCATGCGGTTTGCTTCCTGCATGGTAACACCTTGACGTTGGCGTTTTTCGAACAGGGCCTTGGCGTAACGTTCGCGTTGTTCTGCACCTTCTTCGCTGTAGAATTCAAGGATTTGTGCTCCTTTAAGATCGATTTTATTTTCTTTCGCCAGTTGCCGAATGCGTGAACGGTTTCCTAGCAGAATTGGAATAGCAATACCTTCCTGCAGAATAGCCTGAGCAGCTTGCAGCACGTTCAGGCGACTTCCTTCCGGCAATACCAGACGTTTGCCCGAGTTTTTAATGCGCTCACGAATGGTCCGGATCAGTGAATTGTCATGTCCTAAACGACGATCCAGCTCATCGCTGTATGCATCCCAGTTGGTCAATGCTTTGCGGGCAACTCCCGAGTCTACTGCAGCTTTGGCAACTGCTGTTGATATGGTTGAGATCAATCGAGGATCTAGTGGTTTAGGAATCAGGTACTCTCGACCAAAGCTGATGGTGTTTTGATTGTACGCAGTTGATACGATTTCAGGAACAGGCTCCTTAGCCAATGCAGCCAGCGCTTTTACAGCAGCAACTTTCATCTCTTCGTTGATGGCTCTGGCACGTACATCCAGGGCTCCGCGGAAAATGTAAGGGAAGCCCAGTACGTTGTTCACCTGGTTGGGGTAATCGCTTCGGCCTGTTGCAAAAATGATATCGGGACGTGATGCCATAGCAATGTCGTAGGCAATTTCCGGATTTGGATTTGCCAGGGCGAATACAATGGGTGTGTCATTCATGGATTGTACCATCTCGGTAGTCACAGAGTCGGCTACAGATAAACCGAGGAACATATCGGCACCGCGCATGGCTTCTTTCAGTGTGTGCACATCGCGGCTGGTGGCGAACTCGCGTTTCATCTTGTTGAGGTCGGTGCGCGATTCGTGGATTGCACCTTTCGAGTCGCACATTACCAGGTTTTCGCGTTTCACACCCAATGAAAAATACAGGCGAGAGCAAGCCATGGCCGATGCACCAGCACCGTTCACCACTACTTTGACTTCATCAATTTTCTTTCCGGCAATTTCCAGGGCATTCAAAAAAGCCGCTGAGGAGATGATGGCTGTTCCGTGTTGGTCATCATGCATCACCGGAATATCCAGCTCTGCTTTCAGTCGCTCTTCAATCTCGAAGCACTGAGGTGCTTTAATATCCTCAAGGTTGATACCACCAAAGGTTGGTGAGATGATTTTAACTGTTTCAATAAATTTGTCGACATCTTCAGTGTCGAGTTCAATATCGAAAACATCGATATCGGCAAATGTTTTAAAAAGTAGTCCTTTTCCTTCCATTACCGGTTTTCCGGCCAGGGCTCCGATATTGCCCAGCCCAAGTACGGCTGTTCCGTTCGAGATTACAGCTACCAGGTTGCCTTTGGCGGTGTAGTTGTATGCATCTTCCGGGTTATCGGCAATTTCAAGACAGGGAGCTGCCACTCCCGGGCTGTACGCCAGCGAAAGGTCTTTCTGCGTACTATAAGGTTTTGTCGGAACTACTTCAATCTTACCCGGCCTACCTTGAACGTGGTATTGCAGGGCATCTTTTTTTAATTGGTCTGACATGGTATTGGAATTTTATTAGGCGTGTAAAGTTAGTTTAATCGCCCAAATAATGGTTTCGTTCGATTTTGTGCGATTTGTGTAAGTGGTGGATAATGAGTCTGTTATTTGAATGTGTAGAAGAAACGCTTTTGAAAGCTTAATGTAAGGCTAATTTAGGCTTTGGGTTTAAGGGGAATTGTAGAAGAAAATGATTGGGATGCGCTTGCGATTAATACTATTTTTACAGGAAATACTTCGGTTTTTGAAGAACGATTAATAAAAGAATGACCATGAATTTTAAAGGTGTAATTTTCGATTTGGATGGTACTTTATTGGACACCCTGGATGATTTAACGGACGCAGTTAATACCGTGATGAGAGCCTATTGTTTTCCAACACACGATCGCGTAGCTGTACGTTCGTTTGTTGGATCTGGTTTGCGTACGTTAATGCAACGTGCTATTCCCGATGCAGAGTGCACAGTGGAAAAAATCAACCAATGTTTTGCAGAAATGATGACCGTTTACCGGGAAAATTACAAGAATAAAACGGTGCCTTACGCAGGGATTACAGACCTGTTGGATGTACTGGTCGTTCGCCACGTTCCGATGGCCGTGTTTTCGAATAAAGCCGATGAGCTTACAAAAAAATTGGTTGAGGCTGTATTACCTTACAACTTTGATTGTGTGCAGGGGATGACTACAGAGGAACTCAAAAAGCCAAATCCCAAGGTTGCGATTGAACTGGCAAAAAAAATGGGAATGAAACCGGAAGAATGCCTTTATGTTGGCGATAGCGATACCGATATGCTGACGGCTAATAATGCAGGAATGTTTGCTTTGGGTGTTACCTGGGGATTCCGCGATCGCGACGACCTGATAGCTGCAGGAGCTAAACAGTTGATTGATGAGCCTTCGGAAATGTTGAAACTTTTAAAGATCATCCTATGAAAATCAAATTTGATCTGATCGGGTTGTTTGTTGTGGACCTTCAGCAAATGGTAAAATTTTACAGCGAAGTGATTGGCCTCGAAATTGAATGGGATGGCATTGGACCTTACGCCGAGTTTAAACACGAAGGAATTCGTTTTGCCATGTTTGAGCGAAAAGAACTGCCGCATTTGCTGGGACAGGAGCCTTCCTTCCCGAAAGGATTAAACGGCACTTTCGAATTAGCCCTGAACGTGGGCAAGCCGGTGGATGTCGATGAAACGTTTAATCGTTTGGTTGAGGCCGGAGCCAAAGCTATCTATAATCCACGCAACGAACCTTGGAAAATGCGCTCGGCAATGGTGGCTGATCCGGAAGGCAACCTGATTGAAATAGCTTCCGATTTTTGGGAATAGTTTCTCCAAACGTCTGTTTTGTTGTCTTTGTCATTAACGTAATTCTGAATTTTTCATTTTTAACCAATAAGATTGAATTTATGTCAAGGTGCTGAATGGGCGTGTTTGGGATGATGTTGTTTTTACAGTAAGGGGCGAGTGTTTAATGTTATATTACCATAATGTTATAGGTTGATCCCCATAAGTTGGGATTAGAAGGAGTGATGTCGTGACAAACGGTCTGAATATGCCTACAACTAGGGATTGCCTGTTCTGGTGGCGAACCTAATTTTGTTGGTACGAAAACCCTATAATCTTTATGGAAATGAAAAAGAAAGCATTACTGGCAATTGTTGCCTTAATTTTGGGAACCAACCTAATCATCGCACAAAACACAGCTGACAAATTGTTGGGATCAGATCAGAAACTGACGATCGGCGGTTACGCGCAAATGGATTACAATCAGAAATTTTCATCAGATACCCGCTCAAACGGAACCCTTGATGTTCACCGTATGGTGCTGATGTTTGCCTACCGTTTTAACGAGAAAACCCAGTTTGTATCTGAAATTGAATACGAGCATGTTGAAGAGGTTTATGTTGAGCAAGCATTCCTGCAGTATAAAATCAACGACTGGTTGAATTTCCGCGGAGGTTTACTTCTTGTTCCGATGGGAATTATTAATGAAATCCATGAGCCAACTACATACAATGGGGTTGAGCGCCCGAATGTGGATAGCAACATTGCTCCGACTACATGGCGTGAGATGGGAGCCGGATTTACCGGTCGTCTTCAGGATTTGAACCTGAAATATCAGCTGTACGTGGTAAATGGGTTTAAAAGCTATGATGGTGGTGGTCTTGTCAAGGGAAGTAACGGCTTCCGCTCGGGTCGTCAAAAAGGTGCAGAGTCGTTTATGTCGAGTCCAAACCTGGCAGCCAAAGTTGATTATTATGGCGTTCCCGGATTGAAATTAGGACTGAGCGGATACTTCGGAGATACGCAGTCGGAGTTGTATGATGGACTTGATAAAGATGATGCTGCAGCTGAAGCAAAAGCTGATTCATCAGTTGTCGGCATTAGTATGGTTGGTGCTGATGCA
>QKCF01000471.1 GCA_003246935.1 Sunxiuqinia sp.
CCCGACTTCATCTGCGTTTGATACAGGCTCGAGTCGGCGAAAACCAGCTGATTCGGTGCGTAAGTCGATCCCTCAGCGATAAGCGTATCCGCCCTGCAATTCCAAATTATTGAATTGGCAGCTGTCCACCCTCCGCCTTGCGCCCGTCGGTAATTACATTCCAACATCAAACCGGCCCCTTCAATTTCAACCTGTTCATACAAAAAACCTGATGCCCAACTCTCTGCGCCACCATTGTCTGCCAAAGCATTTGTTGCCGTACAGTTGAAAAATACATTCGGGCCGCCAGCACACATTCCGGCTGCAAAACTGTTCATTCCATGATCTGCCTTGCAATCCCGGACTAAAACCTGTTGCCCTTCAATCCAGAAAGCCTGCCGCCTGAATCCTCCAATCTCGGCAATCGGATCTACTGATGAGCAATTCAAAACACTGATTCTTCGTGCCCGATCCTGCACATAGACAAGCGAGCTTGCAAAGTGGCGTGCATTTACATTTCGAACCCAACAATCTTCAGCATTTTGCAACGATACGGCAATCCACGCGTGTTCCTCATCCTTCGGATTATTTAGATCGTAGTCACTGTCGAACTCCAGGTTCTCCAATCCAACATTCTTAACGAAAGCCTGATCTTCGCTTTTTCGTATCTCTGCTCCTCCACATGATCTCAAAATCACGGTTGTAACAGGCGCATCAATCGTTATCGAATTAGTCGTGGTATCTATTTCAACAATCTCCCGATCCCAATACAAATCACGCGTACCGACATCCCAAATAAGGCCCCGGCGTTCACCAAAAGTACCTTCCTTTTTATCCATGCCAATCAGTGAAATCCAGCTTTGCGGACTGGGACGTTTAATCACGATCCGATCCCCGGGTCTCAAACCGGCGAGCGTAGAAACATGCAATCGCGTCGCACCTGCTGAAACAATCGAATCAATTACAGAAACAATCTTATCTGATGCAACTACCTCTTTCCCTTCTATTTCAACTAAGGCACGTCTGTTATTTCCGGTAGCCTTCAAAATACTCCTACGCTTTTCGGACTGCCCTCTGAGAACAATTCCGCTTTGATCAATTTTCAAACATCCGGCTATTTGAAATTCACCTTCCCCAAATAGCAACGCACCACGAAATCCCGCGGAATTCATAGGCAATTGTCCCAATGAGTCAATCGCAGCTTGAATCAGTTCCGTATCATCACCTCCTGTTGGACGAATTGAAAACATAACAGGTATCGAGGGAGGGACCTGACTTTTCCCTTTGTATCCTACACATGAAAAATCAATCGCATCAACTTTCTGGTCCCATCGTCCAATTGAGAATGCCTCAATTGGTATTACGACCGTTAATGCAAACAAAATCAAAAGATAGACTTTTCTCATAAACGGATTTTTTAGGTTAGTGAATGAAACCTTATTAAGCAAAGAAAGGACTGCGATTGTGTTCGCAGCCCTTTCGGAACCTATAAACTAGCCCATTAATAATTTGGGTTTTGATCTAAATTTGGGTTCGCATTTAACTGTTCCTCAGGGATCGGATAAATACCTCTCCATTCCGGAGTTGTTGTTGTTTTAAACGACCATGTTCCCGTAAAATAAGAACCAAAACGAATCATATCACGACGACGACTTCCTTCCCAAATGAACTCTCTTGCACGCTCATTTTCCAGATCATCCAAAGTTAAGACAGACAAATCGCTGGCACTACTTCTTTCGCGAACTTCGTTTACCAAATCCACTGCTTCGGTTGTCGAACCACTTGTTCTGAAAATAGCTTCAGCTTTCATCAACAGAACATCAGAATAACGATTCAATACAAAGTCATTATCAGCATTGTAAGCTGACCAAGTCACGCCAATTGGGGAGTATTTCAACAAGTGGTAGCCTTCATCATTGGTCGCAGCATAAATATCCTGCACTGGAGCCAAAACTAACTGAGAACCATCATCTTTCAGTAGCGGATCACCGTTCAGGTAATACTGAGGGCCGTATTCTATCATTTCCAACCGCTCATCTGCTGCTTCATATCTATCGACTGGCTCATCATTAAAACTGTAACCATCGGCAGGTGTAAACGGCAAATCATACTTCTGCTTGTCCATTGCATGATTCGTATATAGCATGAACTGGTTATTTCCTGCTTTTTGACTTGGATCAACAGAGAATGACGAGATGATCTCTGTTGAGTTTTCCTCGTTTGTTGCCAAAAAACAGTCTGAAACTTTATCTTCCAATGTGTAGGCATTCGTTGAGATAACATTATTACACATTGTGATTACATCCGACCAATGAGCCGTTCCAGTGTACACCTCTGCATTCAGGTAAACTGTAGCCAAAGCTGTATAAACAGCTTCCTGGGTAAAACGAGGATAATATTCCGTTTTGTTAACGTTTTTCACCGAAGGAAGATCTGCTGCTGCAGCATTTAGCTCATCAACAACAAAAGTAAAAACATCAGCTCTTGAATCCGTACTTGGCAGGTTTTGTGAGTCAACACGAGCTGCCGTGAAAATTGGCACATTACCCCAGAAGTCCATCGCATAAAAATAAGCATACGCACGAAGTGCTCTTGTTTCTGCAATCAGAGCGGATAGCTCATCTGCATTAGGAGACTGTTCCAAGCTTTCGATAACGGCGTTGGCAGCACCAATTGTATTGAAGATTGACACCCAAGCGCGACGGTTCAACTCATTGCTTGCCGATACGTTGTGTGTAGCGTATTCAATCCAGATACCACCATCGTACCAACCACCGTTAGTACGGGCAGGCACGAAAAATTCGTCAGTTCCCAATACTGAAGGACGCCAACCGGCACCGATACTCACGATATCGGACAATTTTTGATAGACCCCGACAACAGAAGACAAAGCTTCCTCTTCGGTTTGATAATAGTTTTCAGGAGAAAGACTTCCGTAGATTTCTTCATCCAAATTGGTACATGCCCCAAACATTAATGTGATCGCAAGCAGAAAGCCGGCTGAGATTATATTTTTTTTCATTTTGATTTTCATTTTCATATCTCCTCAATTATTAAAATGAAATTGTTGCTCCAAGCGTAAATGTTCTTGCTTTAGGATAACTTAAGTAATCAATTCCGAGTGGTGCAACACCGGTACCGGAAACTTCAGAGTTTACTTCTGGATCCAAACCGGAATAACCGGTGATTACAAACAAGTTCTGACCGGACACATAAACTTTTGCGTTAGACAGGAACGTGTTATGCAAATCGAAGTTATAAGACAGGGTCACATTATCCAGACGCACGAATGAACCGTCTTCGATCCAGCGAGAAGAATATTGTTTTGCCTCGTTTTTACCGATTCCACTTTCAACAGCACTCTTCAAGGCATTACGGCCCGGAAGGTTGATCAAGTACCCCATGTTATTCGCTGTCAGGTTGTAAACATCGTTGCCAACCGATCCGCGGAAGTTGATTACCAATCCCCAATTTTTATAATTGAAGTTGTTACTCAAACCGAAGGTGAAATCAGGTTGCGCACATCCGATGAAATCTTCTTCATCTTCAAAAACTTCAACACCATCTTCGATTCCCTTAAATACTTTGCCATAGAATGATCCTAAAGGTTTTCCCTCAGTGATAAGCTGTGCAAAACCTCCTGAAAGTCCTGCACCTTGAATAGGAGCAGTCAATACATCGTCTCCCGACCAAGTATCATTCGCCAGGCTCAATACCTTGTTGCGGTTAAGGCTCAAGTTGAAATCTGCGTTCCACGCAAAATCAGCGCGATCGATGATATGAGCACCTAACTCAAATTCAAATCCTTTGTTTTCCACACTACCCACGTTTGCAATTTGAGTTGATACGATTGATGGAGACGGAATAGCAACACTCAAAAGAAGATCTGAGGTTTTTTTATAGTAATAGTCGATGCTACCATAAATGAGTTGATCAAAAAGGCCGAAGTTCACCCCAAAGTCCAATTGCGATGTTTGCTCCCATTTTAGATTTGGATTCGCATAACGGGAAGGTAAAACAACAGTTAACCGATCTCCACCCACAATATAACCAGTTGAGCTTGCGCTTAGTGAAGACAATGAATTGTAGTTACCAATTTCCTGGTTACCTGTTACACCATAGCTGGCGCGAACTTTCAAATCAGAAATTGTACTGCTGTTGAAGAAATCCTCTTGCGTTAAACGCCATGAAACAGCTCCCGACGGGAATAACCCCCACTTGTTACCTGAACCGAAACGACTTGAACCGTCACGTCTCAGAGTACCTGTGATCAGGAAGCGATCGTCGATGTTAAGGTTCAAGCGGCCGTACATGGAGATCAACGTATTACTTTCAGCATAGCTTGTTGCTGATTCAAGAGTCGAGGCAGCTTGTAAGCTATACCATTTAAATTCATCTGACAAGAAACCTGAGGCCGTGTTCCTTAAACCTTCATTAAAGAAATATTGATAAGAATAACCAGCTATCGCGTCAACACCGATCTTACCAAATTCGTCTTTGTAAGATAAAAATGATTCAACCAGTTTTGAATAATCTTCCAGTTTTTGAACGCTTACATAGCCTCCGTAACCTTCGCCCAATGGGTTATCTTTACTTACGTATGAGTTACGATTAATGCCTTGGTTAGTGTAACCAATGTTTACTTTTAGGCTGAGTGGATCAATGATCTGATAGGTAGCAGCCAAGTTACCCAAGAACTTGCGATTTGTGCGTTCGTCGATAATATCGGTTGAAAAAGAGACCGGGTTAATACGGTAAGGCAATACATGATAGTAGTCGCCATTTGCATCCTTTACCGGATAAGTCGGGTTAAACACATAAGCCTCATAGTTCATACTTGAACCGGCTTCACTACCAACAGTATTCGATACAGGAGATTGATTAGCGGTGTTCTGACCATAGTTCATACGCAAATCAAACTTCAATTTTCCATCCAATGCTTCGTGGTTGATATTTACACGGGCATTGGCTTTCTCAAGTTTCGATGCAAGCATAATACCCTCTTGATTTCCATACCCCAAAGAGACACGATAGCTTGTTTTATCATTTCCTCCGGATAACGACAAGTAATGATCATGTGAAAATGCTGTGCGGTAGATCAGATCCTGCCAGTTTGTATTGGCGCCCATGTCCATGTAATCAGTACCTTCAACATAGCCCAAAGCTGCAACTTCTTTCCGGTATTCGTCAGCTGTCAAAACATCCAAGGTATTAGCGACACTGGCCAAGCTGGTTGAAACATCGTAAGTAACCTGTGCTCTGCCAGCTTTACCTTTTTTAGTCGTAATCATGATAACACCGTTAGCACCACGAGATCCGTAGATCGCAGTTGCCGATGCATCTTTCAAAACGTTAATCGACTCAATATCGTTCGGATTTAATGTCATTAGCGGGTTCGTTGGTTCCTGGTCGAAGAAGTCAGTACCGGATCCCCGAATGTTAGCTGAGCTCACACCTGCAGTTGTTGAGATTGGCACTCCATCGATTACATACAACGGATCGTTTGATGCAGAGATTGATGTACCACCACGAACGCGAACGGTAGTTGCACCACCGGGCTTACCACTGTTCAAGCTGATGTTTACACCTGAGATTTTACCCTGCACCAATTGTTGGGCAGAAATCTGAGCTCCTTTATTAAAATCGTCACTGCTTACCGAAGAAACAGAGCCAGTAAGGTCACTCTTCTTCATGGTACCATAACCAATCGCAACAACTTCTTCCAAGCCAATTGCTTCCTCCTTCAGTGTGATATCGATGCGTGTTTTTCCTACAACGGGAATTTCCTGAGGTTCCATTCCGACAAACGAGAACACTAAAGTGGCATCGCTCGGAATGTTTGCCAGTGTATAGTTTCCGTCGAAATCAGTAACAGTACCGGTTGAAGTTCCCTTAACAACGATTGTTACTCCGGGAAGAGCTTCTCCTTTCTCACTGATAACTTTACCGGTTACTTTAGTTTCTTTTTGTTGATTTTGCGTCGCTTCCTTTTCCGAAACAACGATAAAGCGATTTACCAATTCATATTTCAGGTTTTGTCCGTCAACAACCTGATCCATGATGTCATCGATTGATGAATTCTCTACGATTACTGAAATCGGGCGATTTACATCGAACACCTGATTATCGTACATAAACGAGTAATCGGTCTGACGTTCAACCTCTTCAATTACATCCTTAACAGTACCTTGTTGTATTTTCAGGTTTAGTCGGGTACTTTGAGCATTTGTTTCAGCCATTGAACTCAAAAGGCCGACAAACAAACATAAGACAAGTGTCAATTTCATAATTAACAATCTTTTGTACCAGGAAGCCATACTCGAAGAGCTGCCTCCGGCGTTCAATTTTTTTTTCATAAGTTTGTGATACATTTTGTGCATGCTGCAAATTCAATGGGTTGGCGCTTATCGATTTGCAGTGATGCGGTTAAACAAAATTCATTTTCAGAAGGTTTGCTGTTAGCGCAGCAAGCCTTTTTGCTTTGCTTGGATTAGTTTTTCTTATATCATTCGCTTCAATTTGAGAGTTCTACATTTTTGCCTTCTATTTTATATTTTATCGATGTTATATGTCCAATGGTTGATAGTAGTTCTGCCAAACTTTGCGTTTTAACCTTAATCCTTATTTGCTGATCTACAACTAGGCTCTCATCGTAATGAAACTTAACGCCATACCAACGTTCCAAATATTTTAACACCTCATCAAAAGGCTTATCTTCAAGTACAAGCTCATCTGTACTCCATGAGACGATCATATCCAGATCTTCATGATCGACATTAAAATAGTTGGTATGGTGATCCAGATTGGCCACCTCACCCGGAACCATTTTAGTCAGCAGTTTGTCCCTATTGAAAAATCCAACACTCCCTTCAAGCAACGCTACTTCCGTATTGTCATCTTCAGGATAATGTTTAAAGTTGAATTTTGTACCGTACACTTCAACTTTCACGTCGCCCGATGTCAGGCTGAATACTTTAGAGGGATCTTTGGTAACTTCGAAAAGTGCTTCGCCCGTCAACTCGACATTCCGCTCTTTCCGGAAGCTGGTTTCGTATTTTAAGCTCGAATTACCGTTCAATAAAACAACAGTGTGGTCAGGTAATACAACGCGGGTTTTATGCCCAAAGGGAGAGTATACTTCGGCATATTGTGGCTGATACCCTGCATTCTGAAAATACCAGCTACTAAGCGCTCCAATGGTAAATAAAATAACTGCCGCAGCCACCCGAAGAAAAACCGGATTTATCCTTCTCACTCTTCCTTTCTTCTCAATCCGGTTTTCGATTTTGCTCCAAGCCATACGCTGATCGGGGGAAAAATCTCCTGGCAACTCACCCGAGATCAGGTACGTCATTTTAATCTCCTCCCATATTTTCCTGTTCTGGTCGGAATCTTCAATCCACTGCTGCAATTCTTCGTCAGGCGTATCTGAGGGGTTCCTCAATGCATATTGTATTTTATCCCAAGGAATGAGATCTTCCATATTCGGTCGTTTTTACCTATAAGTAACAGCAACCGTCGAATACCCCTAAAAGAATTTGATTTTTTTAATGAAAAAGTTCGATCAAGAACAACACGAATATCTTATCGCGATGCGGCTCAAGGCAAGACCGCAATTTACGAAGAGCTATAGTCATTTGATTTTCAACAGTCTTAACAGACACACCGAGTTTGGCTGCGATTTCTTTATTCGACAATTCCTCTTTTTTACTCAAAAGAAAAATTTCGCGGCATTTTTCAGGTAACTGCATAATCGCATCATTTAGAATAGACCTAAATTCCTCCGCACTTGAGATCTGATCCATCTTGATTTCCTCGACAAACTGCTCATTATGTGTCAATGGTTCAAACCAGGAAGCATGATTTTTTTGTGAGCGGAGAACATTCAGACTTTTGAATTTCGAAGCACCAAATAAGTATGCCTTCACCGAAGTCTGGATCTGAATTTTATGCTTATTTTCCCAGAAGTATACGAAGATATCCTGCACAACTTCTTCAGCCGCCATTTCATCTTTCAGATAAATATTGACAAAGTTGCACAAGTCTTTATAATATTTATCAAAAAAATAGCGGAAAGCCTGCTTATCGCCTTCAACCATTCGGCGAATAATAAACTGTTCATCCGTATTTTGAAATCCGGTCAATGATGTTGTTTTAAATCGCAGGCCTAAGATAACAGATTAACATTATTGCAACAAAAAAGAGGACAACTAACATGCTAGTCATCCTCTCTAATTTCTATCCAATAATACCTATCTGACAATTATTTCCCGTGCTGATCCAAATCTTTTTGCAGTTCAACAGTTGCCATAATAAACGGACCTACACCTTTAGGGTCGTTATCGCGAATCTCTGTTGAAATATAATATTCGTAAGAACCGTCGCGGTAAGGATTACCTCCCAAGCCGGCAACAGCGCAGCATTGAGTCAGCGACACACTTCCATCTTCTTCCGTTTTGATAAAGTTGTTAAGGATTCCGTCAAAGCCTTTTTTTGCTGCATCCATATAGCTATCGTCAACATACCCCATCCGATTTGCTTTTGCAAAAGCATAGACAAACATCGAAGAACAAGTTGATTCCAGGTAGTTACCTTCTTTACCAGGAGCATCCATCACCTGCCACCAAACACCGGTTTCAGGATCTTGCGCTTTCAGAATCGCAGCATAAACTGTTTTCAAAACGTCAATAAATTCTGCACGCTTCGGGTGGTCAGCCGGAACAAAATCCAAGATGTCAACTAATGCCATAGCATACCAACCTTGTGCGCGTCCCCAAACGTGTTGAGAAAGTCCGGTGATCGAATCGGCCCAAGCTTGTTCTTTACTTTCATCCCAGCCATGGAAGTTTAGACCGGTTATGCTGTCGTGTGTGTGTTTCTGAACCGTAAACACCTGGTGCATTGCATCCTCGAGTGCTTCCGGTTTGTTGAATACCTTTCCGTATTGAGCATGAAAAGGATCGGCCATATAAACACCATCCAGCCACATTTGATTGGTATACACTTTTTTGTGCCAGTAACCACCATCGGAAGTACGTGGTTGATTTTCCAATTGCAAATTCAAGGTATCCATTGCATTCTTGAAGCGCTCTTCTCCTGTTTTTGCGTATATCTCGAAAAGGATTTTACCTGAATTTACCAAATCCAGGTTATATTTATCCATCTTATAAGTATCAATCGAACCGTCTTCTTTGATCATCTTATCAGCATAAGCGAAACCGTAGTCGTAGTATTTTTGATCTCCGGTTGCGTCAGCCAAACGTTGTAAAGCCAGCGTCACTAATCCTTGCGTGTAGCTCCATTTCGGGGTTGGAGTCCAATCCAACATCGAAGCATCCGGGAAACGGGCCATATCGGAGTCCGCCATTTTCACCCCCCATTCGACCGGGCTTTTCTCATCTTTCTTTGCAGATTGACTACAGGAAGTATTGAGCAATAAAGCTGCTCCCAGCATCGTAAAAATTACAGATTTGATTAAGTTCATCAGTTATAGCTTAATTATTAAACATTCACTTGTCTTCAGGATACAAAAATAGCCCCTCAACAATTCATGCACTCCCTACATTTTATCTGTTTTAGGGGGATAAATTATCGCTATAAACGAAAACGCCTTATCTGAACGGATTAGGCATCCCTTTGAACTTCTTCAATGTTCAATGCCGGCTCTATCCGGACCAAGCAGTCTACCTACTAATTACAAATTGATAATCTCCCGAGCCCAGTTCAACCACCACGTAACCATCTTCCTGTCCGATTAGCTTGACATCACGCAGTGAACGAATCGCTTTTCCTCCTTCTTTTACCTTATCTGCAGAAGTTGCCGGAATATAAACCTTGCCTGTTGTGTTAACCGGGATAGACACCTTCATTGTTAATGTGCCTTGTTCCCAACGCCATTCCGAAGCAACCTTTCCGTAATAGGTCACAAAATCAGCCTGCACAAAATTCAATTTTCTGGTCACGACCGGTTTAATCTGTACAACCTTAAATCCGGGCACTTCCGGATCGGGTTCAATCCCCGCTGCGATGCGGTACATCCAGTCGCCAATTGCTCCGTACGCGTAGTGATTAAAGGAGTTCATATCGGGAGTTTGAAACGAGCCGTCGGGTTTAATGCCATCCCAGCGTTCCCAAATCGTTGTGGCTCCCATGGTTACGGGGTATAACCACGACGGATAGGATTTTTCGAGTAATAATTTATAAGCTAATTCACTTTGACCAAAGCGAGACAGCACATGACACAAGTATGGTGTTCCCAAAAAACCGGTCGTCAAGTGATCGCTATATTCGTGAATATTGTTGACCAAACGTTCAACCGCATCATCGCGCATGGAATCGGGCAGCATGTCAAAAGCCAAAGCCAGCACATACGCAGTTTGGGTCCCCGATACCATTCGGCCACTCGGAGTAACGTATTCATGCACAAAAGCATCTTTGATATTCGTCAGTAATGAATCGAAGTAAGCTGCTTCATAATCCTTTTCAAGCACCTTCGCCGCGTTAATCACCAACTGCGCTGAATGGGCATAAAAACACTGCGCAATCAAGTCTTTATCGGTAGATGCTGCGCGCCCGCTATTATCGTCGTCCGGGCGATAAAACAACCAGTCGCCAAATGACTGTTTCGGGCGCCAAAGGTTATTCTTTGCAGTATTCTCGATGTAATTCACCCATTTTTTCATACTGCCGTACTGATTCTCGAGCAAAACTTTATCACCATAAACGCGATACATCACCCAAGGCGCAATGGTTGCCACATCGCCCCACCCAGGACTGCACTCGTCGCCCAAAATATTAGGAACCACATAAGGCACACTACCATTTTCAGCCTGATCTGCAGCTACATCTTTGAGCCACTTCGCATAAAAACTGTTTACATTGAAGTTAAAAGCCGCCGTTGCAGCAAAAGCCTGCGCATCTCCGGCCCATCCCAAACGTTCGTCACGTTGCGGACAATCCGTTGGCACATCCAGAAAGTTGCCTCGTTGGCTCCATTGAATATTCTTTTGCAAACGGTTGACTAAATCATCGGAGCATGAGAAGTTACCCGTCGGCTGCATATCCGAATACAAGGCAAAAGCTGTAAAACTTTCCGGTTTCAACTCGCCCGGATAGCCTTCAACTTTTATATAACGAAATCCTTGAAAGGTAAAATGAGGCTCGAAAGTTTCCTCCGTACCTCCTTTTAGTATATAGGTATTTGTTTGATCGGCCGAACGCAAATTAGCGGTGTAGAAATTACCGGCTTTATCCAAAGCTTCTGCATGTTGTATTGCAATTTTGTCGCCCGATTTACCGGTCGCTTTCACTTGTACCCATCCAACGAGGTTCTGCCCAAAATCGAGCACTTTCTCCCCTTTCGGTGTTGTAATCACCTTTACCGGTTTAAAGCTTTCACGCTTACGAATTGGCTCATTCTCCTCTGACACCAACGTGATCACCGGATAGTTTGCCAATCGAATTGCCGACCAATCCACATCGACAAATCCGGGCTTTGACCAACCTTCCTGCACCTGACGGGC